>NZ_VTQF01000004.1:0-156180 GCF_008763935.1 Streptococcus mitis | reverse complement strand
CAGCTTGGTAGAGTACTTGGTTTGGGACCAAGGTGTCGCAGGTTCGAATCCTGTCTTCCCGATTCATTACAGAGATACGTAAGCGTATCTTTTTTGTTTTTAACTAGATATTATATACATTAAGAGAGAATCAGTTTGCTTCTCTCTTTTTTAATTTCAGTAATTCATTTTGATCGCGTATACTTTTTGTTTCCTGATTTGTTCAATGAATACTGTAGTTTAGGTACATAAATTAAAATTTAACAGATTGTATAATTCTTATAAACTTTTAAGAAAGTAATTGAAGTGTTTTTTGTTCTGCCTATAATATATGTGTTTTGTGCGATAAAAATTTCCGCTCTTTTGATTTTAAATGCGTATTAGTTTACGTTATAGTCTAAATTTGATATCACTTTGACGGAGGTACCATAGATTCTTTTCTACTCTGTGTCTTGTTGTGTAATCTTTCTTGATCCTTTTAAATAGAATCTTTTATGACTTTTGTCATATTTCCTCATGACAGAAGCTTCTAGTGATTCTACTTTCAAAGAATTATACTAGATGTATCAAATGGAGGAAAAAAAATGAAACATAAAGTAATTGTCGCAATGAGTTTAGTAGCAGCAGGAGTCATGACTTATCTCATGTTTTCAGGATTGGATGAAGGTTTCTATCATTTTCCTTGGGATTTGTTTGCAGGATTTGGCATGATGTCTTGGTTGATCCGAGAAGGTTTGAAATTAGTCTCAGATGTGAAAAAGGAGTTTGAAAAATGAAAAAAGCGATTCTATATCTTTTTATTGGACTATCACTAGTGGTATGGCTGGTAGAAATGTTTACAGGTTGGTTTGATCAAGCCTTCCTTCACCAAGCTATTCGTGGTGCCTGGGGTCTAGGATTTATGATTTTTATCGCCTTTCCGATGGGAAAGGAGTGGCTGAAAGGAGAATATGATGAACATGATTAAGGTAGAAAGCTTAAATAAAATCATCAAGGGCAAGGCTATTTTGAAGGATATTTCCTTTGAGGTAGCTGAAGGTGAATGCGTCGCCTTGATTGGTCCCAATGGTGCTGGGAAGACCACACTCTTGGACTGTTTGCTTGGAGATAAACTGCTCACCAGTGGGCAAGTATCTATCCAAGATTTGCCGGTAACGAGCTCTCAGTTAGACTATACAAGATCCTACCTCCCACAAGAAAATGTCATCGTTCAGAAACTAAAGGTAAAAGAGTTGATTGCTTTCTTTCAAAAAATTTATCCAAATCACTTGAGTAACCAGGAAATCGATCAACTATTACAGTTTGATAAGCAACAACAAGAGCAATTCGCAGAAAAATTATCAGGTGGACAAAAGCGTCTTTTCTCTTTTGTCTTGACCTTAATTGGGCGACCAAAGCTTGTTTTTTTAGATGAGCCAACTGCTGCCATGGATACTTCAACCCGCCAACGCTTTTGGGAAATTGTTCAGGAGCTAAAAGCTAAGGGAGTTACCATTCTCTATTCGTCCCATTATATCGAAGAGGTAGAGCATACAGCGGACCGAATCTTGGTCTTGAATAAGGGAGAGTTGATTCGCGATACAACACCTCTAGCCATGCGCAGTGAGGAGATTGAAAAGCACTTTATCCTTCCTCTAGCATACAAGGAAGTCATTGAGCAGTCTAACTTGGTTGAAAACTGGTCACAAAAACAAGACGCTTTGCAAGTAGTTACACGTGAAGCGGATGCTTTTTGGCAACTGTTAGTGCAAGCAGGATGTAGGATTCAAGAAATTGAAGTCAATAATCGTAGCTTGTTGGATACAATCTTTGAAGAAACACAAAAGGGAGATGACTAAGATGAAACGATGGATCGCACTAAACAAGATAGAATTTCTATTGACCAAACGACAATTAGTCTATTATTTATTATCAGTAGGTATGCCGACAGCCTTCTATTTATTCTTTTCAGGCATGTACCAGGACACACCAGGTGGACCAGCTAATTTTATGCGTGATTACCTCATCTCCATGACAGCCTTTTCCATGATGTCGACAGCTATGTTTTCATTCCCAGCTGTTTTACATACAGATAAGATCAACAACTGGCAGAAAACATTGCGCCATACTCCGGTAAATATGGTAGAATATTATCTATCAAAGATAACAAGTATGATGGTTGATTATCTGGTCTCAATCCTGGTTGTTTTCTCAGTTGGGCACTTGGTCAGAGGTGTGGATATGCCTTTAGGAAGCTGGATTGGGGCTGCGCTCTTGCTGATAGTAGGAAGTGTAGCTTTTGTAGCGCTTGGCTTGACCTTGACACTCTTGCCTTCTAGTCAGCTGATGTCTGTCGTGGGCAATCTTCTCTATCTAGGCTTGGCTGTTTTAGGCGGACTCTGGATGCCCATCTCTTTATTTCCAGACTGGATGCAAGCAATCGGGAAGTGTCTACCAACTTATCAGTTGATGGAGTTGCTCAAGACCTTCTTAAACGAGGGTAGCATCAATCTGTCAGCCACAGTTTATCTACTTATTTTTTCAGCAGTTTTGTTTGGTTTGACCATTTACCTTCAAGGTCATAAGGAGAATGCTTAATGCTTGAAAGACTGAAAAGCATACACTATATGTTTTGGGCCAGTTTAATTTTTATGATTTTCCCCATCCTTCCTGTAGTGACTGGGTGGCTTTCTGTCTGGCATTTATTGATTGATATTCTATTTGTAGTGGCGTATTTGGGTGTTTTAACAACTAAGAGCCAGCGCCTATCTTGGCTATATTGGGGTCTCATGCTGACTTATGTAGTTGGGAATACTGCCTTTGTTGCTGTTAATTATATCTGGTTCTTCTTTTTCCTTTCTAACCTCTTAAGTTATCATTTTGGCGTACGTAGTTTAAAGTCTTTACATGTCTGGACTTTTCTTCTTGCTCAAGTCCTTGTTGTGGGCCAACTGTTGATTTTTCAGAGAATCGAAGTTGAGTTTCTATTCTATCTACTTGTAATTCTTACTTTTGTCGATTTAATGACTTTTGGATTGGTTCGGATTCGGATTGTGGAGGATTTGAAAGAAGCGCAGGCTAAGCAAAATGCCCAGATAAATCTATTGCTTGCTGAAAATGAACGCAGTCGTATCGGTCAAGATTTACATGATAGTCTGGGGCATACATTTGCCATGCTTAGTGTCAAGACAGATCTAGCCTTGCAGTTATTTCAAATGCAGGCTTATCCACAAGTGGAAAAGGAATTAAGAGAAATACAGAAAATTAGCAAAGAATCAATGCGTGAAGTGCGAACCATTGTGGAAAATCTTAAGACTAGAACTTTGACATCCGAACTAGAGACTGTGAAAAAGATGTTAGAAATTGCTGGAATTGAGGTGGAAACGGATAACCAACTAGATACTGCTAGCCTTACTCAGGAATTGGAGTCAACGGCTTCCATGATTTTGCTTGAGTTGGTGACCAATATCATCAAACATGCCAGAGCATCGAAAACCTACTTGAGATTAGAACGAACTGAGAAAGAACTCATTCTAACAGTGAGAGATGATGGCTGTGGCTTTGCTTCTCTAAAAGGAGATGAACTCCATACAGTCCGAGATCGTGTTTTTCCATTTTCAGGAGAAGTAAGAGTAATCAGTCAGAAACAACCAACGGAAGTGCAAGTTCGACTACCTTATAAGGAGAGAAACTAAGATGAAATTACTTGTTGCAGAAGATCAAAGTATGTTACGAGATGCTATGTGTCAGTTGCTTACCTTTCAACCAGATGTAGAGACTGTCCTACAAGCCAAGAATGGTCAAGAAGCAATTCAACTCTTAGGAAAGGAGTTCGTAGATATCGCCATTCTTGACGTAGAAATGCCTGTTAAGACAGGTCTCGAAGTCTTGGAGTGGATACGAGCAGAAATGCTAGAAACAAAGGTAGTTGTGGTGACGACCTTCAAGCGCCCCGGATATTTTGAACGTGCGGTCAAGGCTGGAGTGGATGCTTATGTCTTGAAAGAAAGAAGCATTGCAGACCTCATGCAAACTTTGCACACTGTCCTCGAAGGACGCAAGGAGTATTCGCCTGAATTGATGGAAGTAGTTATGACGCATCCCAATCCATTAACAGAGCAAGAAATCGCCGTTTTAAAGGGAATTGCTCAAGGCTTGTCTAACCAAGAAATTGCAGATCAACTTTATTTATCAAACGGAACCGTCCGAAACTATGTCACCAATATTCTTTCTAAACTAGATGCTGGTAATCGAACAGAGGCAGCTAATATCGCGAAAGAATCTGGTTGGTTGTGATACTATCATATCTCGAAAACCATTATGTGCTAAAATTGATGGGATTGAATGGAACAATACTAACTTTAGGAGGGTGGGATTCCTCCTTTTTCTTTTTTGGGGGAGCACTACAAAAGAGCTAAAATTAAGAATAAAAAAGAAAAATATCTTGACAACCAATAGAAAATTTTGTTACAATAATAGACGGTACTTTTTACTTTTGGTCTCTCAAGAGTGTACAGGGACGTGCTGACAAATGTTGCAAAAGTACACACAGATGGTAGCTGTCACCAAGTGTATCATCACCAAAAATAAAAAAACACAGGAGAATGTAGATGCCTACAATTAACCAATTGGTTCGCAAACCGCGTAAATCAAAAGTAGAAAAATCTAAATCACCAGCTTTGAACGTTGGTTACAACAGTCATAAAAAAGTTCAAACAAACGTTTCTTCACCACAAAAACGTGGTGTTGCAACTCGTGTTGGAACAATGACACCTAAAAAACCTAACTCAGCCCTTCGTAAATTCGCTCGTGTACGTTTGAGCAACCTTATCGAAGTTACTGCCTACATCCCAGGTATCGGACACAACTTGCAAGAGCACAGCGTGGTTCTTCTTCGTGGTGGACGTGTAAAAGACCTTCCAGGGGTACGTTACCATATCGTCCGTGGTGCACTTGATACTGCAGGTGTTAACGATCGTAAACAAGGCCGTTCTAAATACGGTACTAAACGTCCAAAAGCATAAGGAAAGGGGATAAAGAGAAATGAGTCGTAAAAATAGAGCTCCAAAACGTGACGTATTGCCAGATCCGCTTTACAATTCACAACTAGTTACTCGTCTTATCAACCGCGTTATGCTTGACGGTAAACGTGGTACAGCTGCTTCAATCGTTTACGGTGCTTTTGAGCAAATCAAAGAAGCTACTGGTAACGATGCACTTGAAGTATTTGAAACAGCTATGGAAAACATCATGCCTGTACTTGAAGTACGTGCACGTCGTGTTGGTGGTTCTAACTACCAAGTCCCAGTTGAAGTTCGTCCAGAACGTCGTACAACACTTGGACTTCGTTGGTTGGTAACAATCGCTCGTCTTCGCGGTGAACACACAATGCAAGACCGTCTTGCAAAAGAAATCTTGGATGCTGCTAACAACACTGGTGCAGCAGTTAAGAAACGTGAAGACACTCACCGCATGGCTGAAGCTAACCGTGCATTCGCACACTTCCGTTGGTAAGATTAAGATACTAAGGACGTTAAAAAAGCGACTGAAAATTAGGAAGCTTGACGAAGAATCGAAGATTCTAGGAGAGCTTATCTATTTTTCCGAGCTTTTAGCCCGAGTTCAATTCAACTTGTAAATCTACAAGTTGAAACCAACAATAGCATGAAAACATTGAGAACGGGTAGGTCCTGCCTATCCGTTTTTATTAAAATCGTGTTATAATAGAATAGAAATCAAAAATAAATAGGAGAAACAAACCTCATGGCACGCGAATTTTCACTTGAAAAAACTCGTAATATCGGTATCATGGCTCACGTCGATGCTGGTAAAACAACAACTACTGAGCGTATTCTTTACTACACTGGTAAAATCCACAAAATCGGTGAAACTCACGAAGGTGCGTCACAAATGGACTGGATGGAGCAAGAGCAAGAACGTGGTATCACTATTACATCTGCTGCGACAACAGCTCAATGGAACAACCACCGCGTAAACATCATCGACACACCAGGACACGTGGACTTCACAATCGAAGTACAACGTTCTCTTCGTGTATTGGATGGTGCGGTTACTGTTCTTGACTCACAATCAGGTGTTGAGCCTCAAACTGAAACAGTTTGGCGTCAAGCAACTGAGTACGGAGTTCCACGTATCGTATTTGCTAACAAAATGGACAAAATCGGTGCTGACTTCCTTTACTCTGTAAGCACACTTCACGATCGTCTTCAAGCAAATGCACACCCAATCCAATTGCCAATCGGTTCTGAAGATGACTTCCGTGGTATCATCGACTTGATCAAGATGAAAGCTGAAATCTATACTAACGACCTTGGTACAGATATCCTTGAAGAAGATATCCCAGCTGAATACCTTGACCAAGCTCAAGAATACCGTGAAAAATTGATTGAAGCAGTTGCTGAAACTGACGAAGAATTGATGATGAAATACCTCGAAGGTGAAGAAATCACTAACGAAGAATTGAAAGCTGGTATTCGTAAAGCGACTATCAACGTTGAATTCTTCCCAGTATTGTGTGGTTCTGCCTTCAAGAACAAAGGTGTTCAATTGATGCTTGATGCGGTTATTGACTACCTTCCAAGCCCACTTGACATTCCAGCGATCAAAGGTGTTAACCCAGATACAGAAGCAGAAGAAACTCGTCCAGCATCTGATGAAGAGCCATTTGCAGCTCTTGCCTTCAAGATCATGACAGACCCATTCGTAGGCCGTTTGACATTCTTCCGTGTTTACTCAGGTGTTCTTCAATCAGGTTCATACGTATTGAACACTTCTAAAGGTAAACGTGAGCGTATCGGACGTATCCTTCAAATGCACGCCAACAGCCGTCAAGAAATCGACACTGTTTACTCAGGTGATATCGCTGCTGCCGTTGGTTTGAAAGATACTACAACTGGTGACTCATTGACAGATGAAAAAGCTAAAATCATCCTTGAGTCAATCAACGTTCCAGAACCAGTTATCCAATTGATGGTTGAGCCAAAATCTAAAGCTGACCAAGATAAGATGGGTATTGCCCTTCAAAAATTGGCTGAAGAAGATCCAACATTCCGCGTTGAAACAAACGTTGAAACTGGTGAAACAGTTATCTCTGGTATGGGGGAGCTTCACCTTGACGTCCTTGTTGACCGTATGCGTCGTGAGTTCAAAGTTGAAGCGAACGTAGGTGCTCCTCAAGTATCTTACCGTGAAACATTCCGCGCTTCTACTCAAGCACGTGGATTCTTCAAACGTCAGTCTGGTGGTAAAGGTCAATTCGGTGATGTATGGATTGAATTTACTCCAAACGAAGAAGGTAAAGGATTCGAATTCGAAAACGCAATCGTCGGTGGTGTGGTTCCTCGTGAATTTATCCCAGCGGTTGAAAAAGGTTTGGTAGAATCTATGGCTAACGGTGTTCTTGCAGGTTACCCAATGGTTGACGTTAAAGCTAAGCTTTACGATGGTTCATACCACGATGTCGACTCATCTGAAACTGCCTTCAAGATCGCGGCTTCACTTGCTCTTAAAGAAGCTGCTAAATCAGCACAACCAGCTATCCTTGAGCCAATGATGCTTGTAACAATCACTGTTCCAGAAGAAAACCTTGGTGATGTTATGGGTCACGTAACTGCTCGTCGTGGACGTGTAGATGGTATGGAAGCACATGGTAACAGCCAAATCGTTCGTGCTTACGTTCCACTTGCTGAAATGTTCGGTTACGCAACAGTTCTTCGTTCTGCATCTCAAGGACGTGGTACATTCATGATGGTATTTGACCACTACGAAGATGTACCTAAGTCAGTACAAGAAGAAATCATTAAGAAAAACAAAGGTGAAGACTAATCAGTCCTCACTCTAGAAGGAAGTCACTTAGTGGCTTCCTTTTGTCTTTAGAAAATACCTCTAAATATGGTAAAATAGTAAGAGAATAATGTGAGGAAAATGAATGTCAAATAGTTTTGAAATTTTGATGAATCAATTGGGGATACCTGCTGAAATGAGACAGGCTCCTGCTTTAGCACAGGCCGATATTGAGCGAGTTGTGGTTCATAAAATTAGTAAGGTATGGGAGTTTCATTTCGTATTTTCTAATATTTTACCGATTGAAATCTTTTTAGAATTAAAGAAAGGTTTAAGCGAAGAATTTTCTAAGACAGGCAATAAAGCTGTTTTCGAAATCAAGGCTCTGTCTCAAGAATTTTCAAATCAACTCTTGCAGGCCTATTATAGAGAGGCTTTTTCTGACGGGCCGTGTGCTAGTCAAGGTTTTAAGTCCCTTTATCAAAATTTGCAAGTTCGTGCGGAGGGTAATCAACTATTTATTGAGGGCTCTGAGGCTATTGATAAGGAACATTTTAAGAAAAATCACCTTCCTAATTTGGCTAAACAACTTGAAAAATTTGGTTTTCCAACTTTTAACTGTCAAGTCGAGAAGAATGATGTCCTGACCCAAGAGCAAGAGGAAGCCTTTCATGCTGAAAATGAGCAGATTGTTCAAGCGGCCAATGAGGAAGCGCTCCGTGCTATGGAACAACTGGAACAGATGGTACCTCCTCCAGCGGAAGAGAAACCAGCCTTTGATTTTCAAGCGAAAAAAGCTGCAGCCAAACCCAAGCTAGATAAGGCGGAGATTACTCCTATGATCGAAGTGAGGACGGAGGAAAATCGTCTGGTCTTTGAAGGGGTTGTTTTTGATGTGGAGCAAAAAGTGACCAGAACAGGGCGTGTTTTGATCAACTTTAAAATGACGGATTACACTTCCAGTTTTTCGATGCAAAAGTGGGTTAAGAATGAGGAAGAGGCTCAGAAGTTTGACCTAATCAAGAAAAATTCTTGGCTCCGAGTTCGTGGGAATGTGGAGATGAATAACTTCACACGCGATTTGACTATGAATGTGCAAGATGTACAGGAAGTTGTTCACTATGAGCGGAAGGATTTAATGCCAGAAGGAGAACGGCGGGTTGAGTTTCATGCTCATACTAACATGTCGACCATGGATGCACTACCCGAGGTAGAAGAGATCGTTGCGACAGCTGCTAAGTGGGGACACAAGGCGGTTGCCATCACGGACCATGGAAATGTTCAGTCCTTCCCACACGGCTATAAGGCGGCTAAGAAAGCGGGAATCCAGCTGATCTATGGTATGGAAGCCAATATCGTGGAGGACCGTGTCCCTATCGTCTATAATGAAGTGGAGATGGACTTGTCCGAAGCAACCTATGTGGTCTTTGACGTGGAAACGACGGGGCTTTCAGCTATCTATAATGATTTGATTCAGGTTGCGGCCTCTAAGATGTACAAGGGGAATGTTATTGCTGAATTTGATGAATTTATCAATCCTGGACATCCCTTGTCAGCTTTTACTACTGAGTTGACTGGAATTACAGATGACCATGTCAAAAATGCCAAACCACTGGAACAAGTGTTGCAAGAATTCCAAGAATTCTGCAAGGATACGGTCTTAGTTGCCCACAATGCTACCTTTGACGTTGGATTTATGAATGCCAACTATGAGCGTCATGGTCTTCCAAGGATTAGTCAGCCAGTCATTGATACACTGGAGTTTGCTAGAAACCTCTATCCTGAGTACAAACGTCATGGTTTGGGACCTTTGACCAAGCGTTTTGGTGTGGCTTTGGAACATCACCACATGGCCAATTACGATGCGGAAGCTACAGGTCGCCTGCTTTTCATCTTTATCAAAGAGGTAGCAGAAAAACATGGTGTGACCGATTTAGCTAGACTCAACATTGATTTGATTAGCCCAGATTCTTATAAAAAAGCTCGGATTAAACATGCGACCATTTATGTCAAGAATCAAGTAGGGCTAAAAAATATCTTTAAGCTGGTTTCATTGTCTAATACCAAGTACTTTGAAGGGGTACCACGAATTCCGAGAACGGTTCTAGATGCCCATCGGGAAGGTTTGATTTTAGGTTCAGCTTGCTCTGAAGGTGAAGTTTTTGATGCAGTCGTTTCCCAAGGTGTGGATGCGGCGGTTGAGGTGGCCAAGTATTATGACTTTATCGAGGTCATGCCACCAGCTATCTATGCCCCCTTGATTGCCAAGGAGCAGGTCAAGGATATGGAAGAACTCCAGACCATTATCAAGAGTTTGATAGAGGTGGGAGACCGCCTTGGCAAGCCCGTTTTGGCTACGGGGAATGTCCACTATATCGAACCAGAAGAAGAGATTTACCGCGAAATTATCGTCCGTAGTTTGGGCCAGGGGGCTATGATTAACCGAACTATCGGTCATGGAGAACATGCCCAACCAGCACCACTTCCAAAGGCTCATTTTAGAACGACTAATGAGATGTTGGATGAATTTGCCTTCTTGGGAGAGGAATTAGCTCGGAAATTGGTCATTGAAAACACCAATGCCTTGGCAGAAATCTTTGAACCCGTTGAGGTTGTTAAGGGTGACTTGTACACGCCTTTCATCGACAAGGCTGAAGAAACAGTTGCTGAGTTGACCTATAAGAAAGCTTTTGAGATTTATGGAAATCCACTGCCAGATATTGTTGATTTGCGGATTGAAAAAGAATTAACATCCATTCTGGGGAATGGCTTTGCCGTGATTTATCTGGCCTCGCAGATGCTGGTACAACGTTCTAATGAACGGGGTTACTTGGTTGGTTCTCGTGGGTCTGTCGGATCTAGTTTTGTTGCGACTATGATTGGGATTACGGAGGTTAATCCTCTCTCCCCTCACTATGTCTGTGGTCAGTGTCAGTATAGTGAGTTTATCACCGATGGTTCTTATGGTTCAGGATTTGATATGCCTAATAAGGACTGTCCTAAATGTGGTCACAAACTAAGTAAAAACGGACAGGATATTCCGTTTGAAACCTTCCTTGGTTTTGATGGGGACAAGGTTCCCGATATTGACTTGAACTTCTCGGGAGAAGATCAGCCTAGTGCTCACTTGGATGTGCGTGATATCTTTGGTGAGGAATATGCCTTCCGTGCAGGAACGGTTGGTACGGTGGCTGCCAAGACTGCCTATGGTTTTGTCAAGGGCTATGAGAGAGATTATGGCAAGTTTTATCGTGATGCAGAGGTGGAACGTCTTGCCCAAGGTGCTGCTGGTGTCAAGCGGACAACAGGACAACACCCTGGGGGAATCGTTGTTATTCCTAACTACATGGATGTCTATGATTTTACGCCTGTCCAGTATCCAGCAGATGACGTGACAGCTGAATGGCAGACCACTCACTTTAACTTCCATGATATCGACGAGAACGTCCTCAAACTCGATGTACTGGGACATGATGATCCGACTATGATTCGAAAACTCCAAGACTTGTCTGGGATTGACCCTAATGAAATTCCTATGGATGACGAAGGCGTGATGGCCCTATTTTCTGGGACGGATGTGTTAGGGGTAACACCTGAGCAAATCGGAACGCCTACGGGCATGCTGGGGATTCCAGAATTTGGAACCAACTTTGTCCGAGGGATGGTCGATGAAACCCATCCGACGACTTTTGCAGAATTGCTTCAGCTCTCAGGTCTATCCCACGGTACCGATGTGTGGTTGGGAAATGCCCAAGATTTGATCAAGCAAGGAATAGCGGATCTATCGACTGTTATCGGTTGTCGGGACGACATCATGGTTTATCTCATGCATGCTGGTCTCGAACCTAAGATGGCCTTTACTATCATGGAACGGGTACGTAAGGGCTTGTGGCTGAAGATTTCTGAAGAGGAGAGAAATGGCTATATCGAAGCCATGAAGGCCAATAAGGTACCAGAGTGGTATATCGAGTCCTGTGGGAAAATTAAGTACATGTTCCCTAAAGCCCATGCGGCAGCTTACGTTATGATGGCCTTGCGTGTAGCTTACTTCAAGGTTCACCATCCTATTTATTACTACTGTGCTTACTTCTCAATCCGTGCTAAAGCCTTTGATATCAAGACTATGGGTGCGGGCTTGGATGCCATCAAGCGCAGAATGGAAGAAATCTCTGAAAAACGGAAGAACAATGAGGCCTCTAATGTGGAAATCGATCTCTATACAACTCTTGAGATTGTCAATGAGATGTGGGAGCGTGGTTTCAAGTTTGGTAAACTCGATCTCTACCGTAGTCAGGCGACAGAGTTCCTCATCGATGGGGATACCCTCATTCCGCCATTTGTAGCAATGGATGGTCTGGGAGAGAACGTTGCTAAGCAGTTAGTGCGAGCGCGTGAAGAGGGAGAATTCCTCTCTAAAACAGAACTGCGTAAGCGTGGAGGGCTCTCATCAACCTTGGTTGAAAAGATGGATGAAATGGGAATTCTGGGCAATATGCCAGAAGATAACCAGTTGAGTTTGTTTGATGAGTTGTTTTAAGATCTTGGAGGAAAAAAGATGAAACTAAGAATTTTTGCGGAAGATAGGCCAGCTGAGAAGGTGTTTGAATATCAATTAGAACTTGCTGATCAGACAATTCTTCTATCAACAGCACTCTTGTCAGGTGCCATTGCTTTAGCAGGATTATTCTCTGCTTTGAAAGAAAAATAAAAATAGAAAAGAGATAACAGAATGGTTTTACCAAATTTTAAAGAAAATCTAGAAAAATATGCGAAATTATTGGTTGCGAACGGAATCAATGTGCAACCTGGTCACACTTTGGCTCTCTCTATCGATGTGGAGCAACGTGAGTTAGCTCACTTAATTGTCAAAGAAGCTTATGCCTTGGGTGTGCATGAGGTTATTGTTCAGTGGACAGATGATGTCATTAACCGTGAGAAATTTCTCCACGCGCCAATGGAGCGTTTGGACAATGTGCCAGAATATAAGATTGCTGAGATGAACTATCTCTTGGAGAACAAGGCTAGCCGTCTTGGAGTTCGCTCATCTGATCCAGGTGCTTTGAACGGTGTGGACGCTGATAAGCTTTCAGCTTCTGCTAAAGCTATGGGACTTGCCATGAAGCCAATGCGTATCGCGACTCAATCCAACAAGGTTAGCTGGACTGTAGCAGCCGCTGCTGGACTTGAGTGGGCTAAGAAAGTCTTTCCAAATGCTGCGAGCGACGAAGAAGCAGTCGATCTCCTTTGGGACCAAATCTTCAAAACTTGCCGTGTCTACGAAGAAGATCCTGTTAAGGCTTGGGAAGAGCATGCAGCTATCCTTAAGAGTAAGGCCGATATGCTTAATAAAGAACAATTTTCAGCCCTTCACTACACAGCGCCAGGGACAGATTTAACACTTGGTTTGCCGAAGAACCACGTTTGGGAATCAGCTGGTGCTATCAATGCACAGGGCGAAGGATTCTTGCCAAATATGCCGACAGAGGAAGTCTTCACAGCGCCTGACTTCCGTCGCGCAGATGGTTATGTCACTTCTACAAAACCGCTTAGCTATAATGGAAATATTATTGAAGGTATTAAGGTAACCTTTAAGGATGGACAAATCGTGGATATTTCAGCTGAGAAGGGTGATCAGGTCATGAAAGACCTTGTCTTTGAAAATGCGGGTGCGCGTGCCTTGGGTGAATGTGCCTTGGTACCAGATCCAAGCCCAATTTCTCAGTCAGGCATTACCTTCTTTAACACCCTTTTCGATGAAAATGCATCAAACCACTTGGCTATCGGTGCAGCCTATGCGACTAGCGTAGTTGGTGGAGCGGAGATGAGCGAAGAGGAGCTTGAAGCTGCGGGACTTAACCGTTCAGATGTTCACGTAGACTTTATGATTGGTTCTAACCAAATGGATATCGATGGTATCCGTGAGGATGGGACACGTGTACCACTCTTCCGTAACGGAGATTGGGCAAATTAAGGAGATAATATGTTAGGAAGTATGTTCGTCGGTCTCCTAGTGGGATTTTTAGCAGGTACTCTGACCAATCGTGGAGAACGCATGGGATGTTTTGGAAAAATGTTTCTAGGCTGGATTGGTGCCTTTATAGGCCACTTGCTTTTTGGGACTTGGGGACCGATAATAGCAGGAACTGCCATTATTCCGGCAGTACTAGGTTCCATGATTGTCTTAGCGATTTTCTGGAGACGAGGAAGTTAATTTCCTAAATCTGATACTCAATGAAAATCAAAGAGCAAACTAGGAAACTAGCCGCAGGCTGCTCAAAGCACTGCTTTGAGGTTGTAGATGAAACTGACGAAGCCAGCTCAAAACACTGTTTTGAGGTTGCAGATAGAACTGACGAAGTCAGTAACCATACATACGGCAAGGCGACGTTGACGCGGTTTGAAGAGATTTTTGAAGAGTATGAAATGAAAAGGAGGTTGGTCATTGAGACAGCCTCCTTTTGATATGATATAATAGTTCTATGAGATTAGATAAATTTTTAGTTGCCTGCGCTGTGGGGAGCCGGACTGAGGTCAAAAACTTGCTCAAGGCTGGGCGCGTGACGGTAAATGGTAAAAAAGAAAAATCAGCTAAATTGCAGATTGATGAAGAAAGAGATGAGATTCGCTTTGATGGGCAAGTGCTGGAGTACGAGGAGTTTGTCTACTACATGATGAACAAGCCCCAAGGAGTTATTTCAGCGACTGAGGATCCAAAACACAGAACGGTTCTAGACTTGTTGGACGATATTGCTCGGAGCAAGGAAGTTTTTCCAGTAGGGCGCTTGGATATTGATACGCATGGACTCCTGCTCCTGACCAATGATGGTCAGCTTGCACATGCTCTTCTTTCACCTAAGCGTCATGTGGATAAGACCTATCTGGCACAGGTTAAGGGAATTATGACCCAAGAAGACGTAGAGATATTTGCTAAGGGAATTCCTCTCAAAGACTTTACCTGTCAGCCCGCTAGACTGGAGCTTGTGTTGGTAGATTCAGAAAAGAATCAGAGCCAAATCCGTGTGACTATTGCAGAAGGGAAGTTCCATCAGGTCAAGCGTATGGTGGCATACTGTGGTAAGGAAGTAGTAGACCTACAGCGTTTGACTATGGGAACTCTGATGTTAGATGATAACTTACAAAGAGGGGAATGGCGTCGCTTGACCAAGGAAGAGTTAGAAGCTCTCCTTGCGAATATTGCCTAATTTGATTTATATTCGAAAAGGTGAGGAAGAATATCCTTGCCTTTTATGTTTTTCAGTTGCTTACTTTGTGAAAAGCGTTATAATAGACTGTAGAATAAAAGGAGGAATCTATGAACGCGATTCAAGAATCATTTACTGATAAATTATTTGCCAACTATGAAGCAAATGTAAAATACCAAGCGATTGAAAATGCTGCTAGCCATAATGGAATTTTTGCAGCCCTAGAACGTCGCCAAAGCCATGTAGACAACACACCTGTTTTCTCATTGGATTTGACCAAGGACAAGGTAACAAACCAGAAAGCGTCTGGTCGTTGCTGGATGTTTGCAGCCCTTAACACCTTCCGTCACAAACTCATCTCTCAATATAAATTGGAAAACTTTGAGTTGTCACAGGCTCATACATTCTTCTGGGATAAGTATGAGAAATCAAACTGGTTCTTGGAGCAAGTCATTGCAACCGCAGACCAAGATTTGACGAGCCGTAAGGTTAAATTCCTACTTCAAACACCTCAACAAGATGGCGGTCAATGGGATATGGTCGTTTCTCTCTTTGAGAAATACGGTGTCGTGCCTAAGTCAGTTTACCCTGAGTCTGTTTCATCTAGTAGTAGCCGTGAGTTAAATGCAATACTTAACAAATTGCTTCGCCAAGATGCTCAAATCTTGCGTGACTTGCTTACTTCTGGTGCGGACCAAGCGACTGTTCAAGCTAAGAAAGAAGACCTCTTGCAAGAAATCTTTAATTTCCTTGCCATGTCATTAGGACTTCCACCACGTCAGTTTGACTTTGCTTATCGCGATAAAGATAACAACTACCAAAGCGAAAAGGGCATTACACCACAAGAGTTTTACAAGAAATATGTCAATCTTCCTCTAGAAGATTATGTTTCTGTTATCAATGCTCCAACTGCTGACAAGCCTTACGGAAAATCTTACACAGTTGAGATGTTAGGAAATGTGGTTGGTAGCCGTGCGGTTCGTTACATCAACGTGCCGATGGAGCGCTTGAAAGAGTTGGCAATTGCTCAAATGCAAGCAGGTGAGACTGTTTGGTTTGGTTCTGATGTCGGCCAGCTCAGCAACCGTAAGGCTGGAATCCTTGCGACAGATGTTTATGACTTTGAATCAAGCATGGACATTAAACTCACTCAAGACAAGGCTGGACGTTTGGATTACAGCGAAAGTTTGATGACCCACGCCATGGTCTTGACAGGTGTTGATTTGGATGAAAATGGGAAGTCAACCAAGTGGAAGGTTGAAAACTCATGGGGAGACAAGGTTGGTACCGATGGGTACTTTGTTGCCTCAGACGCTTGGATGGACGAATACACTTACCAAATCGTTGTCCGTAAGGAATTGCTGACAGCAGAAGAACAAGCTGCCTATGAATCAGAACCAATTGTACTCGCACCATGGGATCCAATGGGTGCCTTGGCCGAATAAAAGTATAGAAAAAAGGAATCAGATTTTAGAACCTGATTCCTTTTAAGTTGCTTGATTACATGATGTGAAGAACATGTGCCACAATACCCACTGCGAAGAGTGCAAGGATAATAGTGATTGGAGATACTTTTTTCTTAAGCAAGTACATGCAAAGGAGAGTAAGGAGTAGTCCTGATAGTCCAGGGATCAACATATCCAAGTTTTGTTGGAAAGTAGTAACTTTTTCAGGTGTTTGAGACAATCCTTGTCCTACTTGTGCGAATGCTTCTTGGATACCTTTAGATCCTTCTGGCAATTTATCCCAATGGATATAAGCCTTTTCATCTAGTTGAACTTTGGCAACATCGAAAGCAAATTTAATATTTACCCAACGTTGAACAAGGACAGCAAGAATGAACATACCAAGGATAGAAGCTCCTTTAGTGATGTCTTGAAGGATACCGCCAGACATATCTTTAGTGATTTCTGATCCAGCCTTGTATCCAATCTCTTGTGTATACCACAAGAATGACATACGAATCAAGTTCCAAAGAACGAAGAAGAGGATTGGACCTAAGATATTACCAGTAAGGGCAAGTGAAGCACCGAGTGATCCAAGGATTGGGCGTACTGTAAACCAGAATACTGGGTCACCGATACCAGCAAGAGGTCCCATCATACCGATTTTAACCCCTTGGATAGCAGCGTCATCAATTTCAACACCGTTAGCACGTTCTTCTTCAAGTGCAAGAGTAACCCCCATGATTGGAGCGGCTACGTATGGGTGAGTGTTGAAGAACTCAAGATGGCGTTCAAGAGCAGCGATTTGATCTTCTTTTTTAGTGTAGAGTTTTTTAAGAGCTGGAATTAATGAGTAAGCCCAACCCAAGTTTTGCATACGTTCATAGTTCCAAGAACCTTGTAAGAAAGTTGAACGCCACCAAACTTTTTTACGATCTGATTTAGTTAATTGAAGTTTTTCAGTCATGATGTTTTCAGTCCTTTCTTATCTTAGTAGTCTTCTAGGATATCGCCGATTGGGTCGTTAGAAGTTGCGGCTCCACCGCCACCGTTTCCACCAGTTTTAGAAAGGTGAAGGTAGATAAGAGCGATAGCAACACCGATAGCACCAAATCCGATTAGAGTAATATCTGACACGGCAGCAAGCACGAAACCGATAGCGAAGAATGGCCATACTTCACGAGTTGCCATCATGTTGATAACCATAGCGTAACCAACGGCAACAACCATACCACCACCGATAGCCATACCATCTTTAAGCCAATCAGGCATAGCATTTAGAATGCTTTGTACTGTTTCAGTTGGTACCATTAGAAGGAGTGCTGCAGGGACTGCAATACGAAGACCTTGAAGAAGAAGTGCGACAAAGTGAGCACGTTCAACTGCTTTGAAGTCACCTTTTTTAGCAGAAGCATCAGCAGTGTGAACCAATCCGACAGAGAGTGTACGGACAATCATAGTCAAGAATAGACCAGCAACTGCAAGAGGGATAGCAACCGCTTGGGCAACACCGATACCTGTTTTAGTAAAGTCGCCACCAAGAACCATGATAATGGCAGCAGCAACAGAAGCAAGAGCAGCGTCAGGAGCTACGGCAGCTCCGATGTTAGCCCAACCAAGGGCGATCATTTGAAGAGAACCACCAAGGATGATCCCTGCTTCAAGGTTACCAGTAACAAGACCGATAAGGGTACAAGCTACGATTGGTTGATGGAATTGGAACTGGTCGAGGATACCTTCAAGACCTGCTAGGAAGGCTACAACGACTACTAAAACCATAGAAATAATAGACATCTTTAAAATCCTTTCATAAAATCGATTATTGCACGTTTGCTTTGTTGATCAAGTCAAACAAATCTTTTTTCGTGTCGTTTGGTACTTTACGTACATCAAATTCAACACCAAGGTCACGCATTTTTTCAAATGTAGCAACGTCTTCTTTATCCATAGACAAAACGTTGTTAACCATTGTTTTACCAGTTGAGTGAGCCATTGATCCAACATTAAGAGTTTTGATTGGCACGCCACCTTCAATAGCACGAAGGGCATCTTGAGGTGTTTCAAACAAGATAAGGGCATGTGTTCCTCCGAAGCGAGGGTCTTTTGCAACGTCGATTAGTTTTTGGATAGGAACAACGTTTGCTTTCACTTTACCTGGAGCTGCTTGTTTAATCAATTCTTTACGTAATTCGTCTTTAGCTACGTTATCTGAAGCAACGATGATACGGTCTGCTTTTGAATCTGGAGTCCAAGCAGTTGCAACCTGACCGTGAAGTAAACGAGTGTCTAGACGGGCAAGGTTGATTTTGAGTTTACCGTCTCCGATGACAGTTCCTTCTGGAATAGCAGCTTGGGCAACTGGAGCAGCTGCAGCGCTTGCTACTTCCTCAACTGGGTTGAGCTCTTCTGGAAGAGCCTTGATGCCATCTCTGGCTTCTTTAATGATATTAGCAGCGACTTTTTCTACACCTGCAGTAGCGTCCATCAGGCGCTCTGTGTAGGCTTGAATTAACATCGGTAAGTTAAGTCCTGTGATGATGGCAAACTTACGCTCAGGATTTTCTCCCATCACGCGGCTAGCTTGGTTAAATGGAGATCCACTCCAAAGGTCAGCCAAAACTAGAACCTCATCTTCTGCGTCAAATGCAGCAACAGCGTTATTAAACTTAGCGTATAGATCATCAGGACCTTCATTTGGCATAAAGGTTACAACTTGAACCTTTTCTTGTTCACCAAAGATCATAGATCCTGACTGATGAATACCCGCAGCAAATTCGCCGTGGCTCGCAATAATGATTCCGATACTCATTATTGTCATTCCTCCTTTTTTGTTTTAGTTTTCGTTTAAGAAAACTTTAAGACTTTTTAAGTATAAACCGTTTTCATCTAAAAATCAACTATTTATCATAAAATAATTAAAGAGATTACATCTGAAAATATTGATATATTGAGTTTTAGAGAAGTTTTTTTGAATTCTTATTTAAAAATTTAATATAAAAAAGTTGGAAGCGTATTCCAACTTTTAAAATAGGTTTCTATTAGATTAGTGGGTGAAATCGAGTACCATACGTCCTTGGATTTGACCTTTTTCCATTTCGTCGAAAATGGCTACGGCATCTTCGACTGGACGTTTTTGAACAACTGGAACTACCAAACCTTCTGCACCGAATTGGAAGGCTTCTTCCAAGTCTTTACGAGTTCCAACAAGAGAACCGATGACTTGGATTCCATCTAGAACGGTTTTTACGATACTTAGTTCCATCATTTCAGAAGGAAGACCAACAGCGACTACGCGACCACCGGCACGAACTGAGTCAACAGCCTGATTGAAGGCAACTTTAGATACAGCAGTTACGACAGCTGAATGAGCTCCACCATCAGTTTTTTCCTTGATGAGTCCAGGTACATCATCAACTTCTAGGCCGTTAATAACGATATCAGCACCGACCTCTTTTGCAAGGGCAAGTTTGTCGTTATTGATATCAACTGCGATGACATGAGCATTGAATACTTTTTTAGCGTATTGAACAGCTAGGTTACCAAGTCCACCAGCACCGTAAAGAACAACCCATTGGCCTGGTTCAACTTTTGCTTCTTTAATAGCTTTATAGGTTGTTACACCAGCACATGTGATAGAAGAGGCTTGGGCTGGATCAAGTCCGTCAGGAACTTTAACAGCATAGTCTGCAGTTACGATACATTGTTCAGCCATACCACCATCTACTGAGTAGCCAGCATTTTTCACTGTACGGCAAAGAGTTTCACGGCCAGTTGTACAGTATTCGCAAGTACCACATCCTTCAAAGAACCAAGCAACGCTGACGCGGTCACCGACTTTAAGGCTTTTAACATCTGGGGCAATTTCTTTAACGATACCAACACCTTCGTGTCCTAGGACGCGTCCTGGTACTTGACCAAAGTCACCATGGGCAACGTGGAGGTCAGTGTGGCAAACACCACAGTATTCAATCTCTACAAGTGCTTCTCCAGTTTCAAGTGGACGGAGTACTTTTTCTTCAACAGCAACACCAGTGCTTTCTGGATTTACAACAACAGCTTTCATAGCTATCCTCCTTGATATTAACTGAGAGCAGGAGAAACAGGACTGGATTGATTTTGTGTCAACAGAGTCGAGTATGACGAGCTCTCTTGTATTTATATGTGAAGTATATCACAAAAGAAAGCCTTTTCCAAGGTTTTGGAGGCAAAAAGTAGAACAATCGATTAACTGGTTGATGAGACTGTGAAAAGAGCACAAAGACCAGCTCGTAAGCTGGTCAGTATGGACTATAAGAATAAGCCTTGCAGGGTTTTGGCAACCCCGTCTTGGTCATTTGTCAAGGAAATTTGCTCATCTGCATAGGGGAGTAGCTCAGGATTGGCATTTTTCATTGCATAACCTTTCCCAGCAAAAGCTAGCATTTCGGTATCATTGTGTTCATCTCCAAAGGCAATCAAATCTTTTTTGTCACGGTTCATTACCTTGAGCAAGTAGTCCAAAGCAAAGGCCTTGTTGACACCTTTTGGGGTACATTCAAGGATATTGAGCGGACCTCCCCAGGTATTGATAGACAGTTGATACTGGTAGAAGGCGTTCATTTCTTTTGCCAAGGCATATTTGTCACTGGCTCTAGTCTGCAACAGAATGCAGTTAGGGTCCTTGGTTACCAACTCAGGCTGAAATTGATCTTCAGGCTGGAAAGCTTCTACACCAAATAGTTTGGGATTGGCAATTTCTTCATTAGGATTTGTAATGTAGAATTTTTTACGGTATTCTCCAGCGATAAAATCGGCTTGAATGTCCTCTGAACGTTGAACCATATCTAGCAGATATTTTTTGTCTACGGTTAAACACTTTTCAAAATCCCAAACTTGGTCTGGTAAATGAGTGAGGGAGCCGTTGAAGTTAATCATAGGAGTGTCTAAGCCTAGTTCACGGTAAAAATCTTTTGACATTCGGTAAGGGCGCCCTGTCGTAATAATAACTTGATGGCCTTTTTCAGTAACTTTTTTGATGGTTTTTTTGGTAAAGTCAGAAATTTGACTGTCTGAGTTGAGCAGGGTTCCATCCAGGTCAACTGCAATAATTTTTTTTGTCATAGGGACCTTTCTAGTGTCTTTTCAGATAAGATGTCTTCTATTATAACAGAAAGCAGGCAGAAAAGCAGATTCCAAACAAAAAATGAAATTCTATCAATTTCTTAAATAAATCAAACAAAGATATTGAAAAAGTGAATGATAAATGATATAATTCTATTATTGTTCGTAAAAATTAAAAGGAGATTAATAATGGACAAATTATTTAAACTAAAAGAGAACGGTACAGACGTTCGTACAGAGGTTCTCGCTGGTTTAACAACTTTCTTTGCAATGAGTTATATTCTCTTTGTAAACCCACAAATTCTTTCGCAAACAGGAATGCCTGCTCAAGGTGTCTTCCTAGCGACGATCATTGGTGCAGTAGCGGGTACCTTGATGATGGCCTTCTACGCTAACTTACCGTATGCCCAAGCACCAGGTATGGGACTCAATGCCTTCTTTACCTTTACAGTTGTATTTGGACTCGGTTATTCTTGGCAACAAGCCCTAGCTATGGTCTTCATCTGTGGGGTTATCTCATTGATTATTACCTTGACAAATGTTCGTAAAATGATCATTGAATCGATTCCAAATGCCCTTCGCTCAGCTATTTCAGCTGGTATCGGTGTTTTCCTTGCCTACGTGGGAATTAAGAATGCTGGACTTTTGAAATTTACGATTGATCCAGGCAACTATACTGTTGTAGGAGAAGGGGCTGACAAAGCTCAAGCAACGATTGCAGCAAACTCTTCAGCAGTTCCAGGCTTGGTCAGCTTTAATAATCCAGCTGTTTTGGTGGCACTTGCAGGACTGGCCATTACTATCTTCTTTGTTATCAAAGGAATTAAAGGGGGAATTATCCTCTCTATCTTGACAACAACTGTTCTTGCTATTGCAGTTGGTTTGGTAGATTTGTCTAGTATCGATTTTGCTAACAACCATGTTGGTGCAGCCTTTGAAGACTTGAAGACAGTCTTTGGTGCAGCTCTTGGTTCAGAAGGTTTGGGAGCTTTGATTTCAGATACAGCTCGCTTACCTGAAACTCTTATGGCCATTCTTGCCTTCTCGTTAACAGATATTTTTGACACAATTGGTACTTTGATTGGTACAGGTGAAAAAGTTGGTATCGTAGCGACAAATGGTGAAAATCACCAATCAGCTAAGTTGGATAAGGCTCTTTACTCTGACTTGATTGGTACTTCAATTGGTGCCATCGCTGGTACTTCGAACGTAACGACTTATGTTGAGTCTGCTGCTGGTATCGGTGCAGGTGGACGTACTGGTTTGACAGCCTTGGTTGTTGCTATCTGTTTTGCGATTTCAAGTTTCTTTAGCCCACTTCTAGCTATTGTGCCTTCATCTGCTACAGCTCCAATCTTGATTATTGTTGGGATTATGATGCTAGGTAGCTTGAAAAATATCCATTGGGACGATATGGCTGAAGCAGTTCCTGCCTTCTTCACATCTATCTTTATGGGATTCAGCTACTCTATCACTCAAGGGATTGCAGTTGGTTTCTTGACTTACACTTTGACTAAGATTGTCAAAGGTCAAGCTAAAGATGTTCATGTCATGATTTGGATTTTGGATGCCTTGTTTATCCTTAACTACATCAGTATGGCCTTATAATAGGATAACCCAGGGGGATTTTCCCCCTTTTTTAATACAAAGGAGATTGTGATTAGCTCGCAAATATATTCAATGATGTTTATTAAGACTAAGGAGGAAAAATCATGAAGGAGAAGAGTATGTGGAAAGAGATAGTGAACAGGGGCAAATGGGTAATTATTTTTTTAGTAGCCCTTCTTTTTTCTCAGCTTCCTTTGGCTTTGTCCTATTTTCTAACAAGTAGACGATTTCCATTGTTGCAATCAGGACTATTAGTATCTGCCTTATCTTTGTTGGTTTTACTTATATTTATCATCGGAGCTCGAAAATCACAGTTGGCTAGTTTTGGTTTATCGTTTTTCAAGGCTAAGGATTTGGCTAGATTGGCCTTAAGCTATCTAGTGATTCTTGCCTTTAATATTCTTGGTGTAGTCTTACTGCGTTTGATGAATGAAACAACAACCAGCAATCAATCAAATATTAATGATTTGGTCCAGAATAGTTCCTTAATTTCCAGTTTTTTCTTACTGGTTCTAATAGCTCCTATTTGTGAGGAGATTTTATGTCGAGGAGTGATTCCTAAAAAACTCTTTCGTGGTAAAGAAAATGTGGGTTATATAGTCGGTGCTATTATCTTTGCCTTGCTTCATTTACCGACAAATCTACCTTCTCTTCTTATCTATGGAGGAATGTCAACTGTGCTAACTTGGACAGTTTATAAAACCCAACGTTTGGAAATGTCTATCTTACTTCACATGATTGTTAATGGAGTTTTTTTCTGTTTGTTGGCTCTCGTGGTGATTTTGAGTCGGACATTAGGGATCTCTGTTTAAGATTTTTGACAATTGCTTACTTGTTTCTACTGGGAAAAAGATGAATGCAATCGTGTCCATCTTTTTCTTTTTATGGTAAAATAGAGAAATAATATGATGAAAAGCCTTGAGGGAGTGACCGATATGTCAAGTAAAGCCAATCATGCAAAGACAGCTATTTGCGGAATTATCAATGTAACCCCAGACTCCTTTTCGGACGGTGGTCAATTTTTTGCTCTTGAGCAGGCACTCCAGCAGGCTCGTAAATTGATAGCAGAAGGAGCCAGCATGCTAGATATCGGTGGAGAATCAACTCGGCCGGGAAGTAGCTATGTTGAGATAGAAGAGGAAATCCAGCGTGTTGTTCCAGTGATTAAAGCGATTCGCAAGGAAAGTGATGTCCTCATTTCTATCGATACTTGGAAGAGTCAGGTGGCAGAGGCTGCTTTGGCTGCTGGTGCCAATATAGTTAATGATATCACTGGTCTTATGGGTGATGAGAAAATGGCCCATGTGGTTGCTAAGGCTGGTGCGAAAGTAGTCATTATGTTTAATCCAGTCATGGCACGACCTCAGCACCCTAGCTCGCTCATCTTCCCTCATTTTGGCTTTTGTCAAGCTTTTACAGAGGAAGAGTTAGCTGACTTTGAAACATTGCCAATCGAAGACTTGCTGGTGGCTTTCTTTGAACGAGCACTAGCGAGAGCGAATCAAGCTGGAATCGCACAAGAAAATATCCTGTTGGATCCAGGAATTGGCTTTGGTCTGACCAAGAAAGAAAATCTGCTTCTTTTACGGGACCTGGATAAACTACATCAGAAAGGCTATCCAATCTTTCTCGGAGTGTCGCGCAAGCGATTTGTCATCAATATCCTAGAAGAAAATGGTTTTGAAGGCAATCCTGAGACAGAACTTGGTTTCCGCAATCGGGACACGGCCTCTGCTCATGTAACCAGTATCGCTGCGAGACAGGGTGTAGAAGTGGTGCGCGTGCATGACGTAGCTAGTCACAGGATGGCAGTTGAAATTGCCTCCGCTATTCGTCTGGCTGATGAAGCGGAAAATTTAGATTTAAAACAATACAAATAAGATGAAAGAAATTGAAAACAATCAGTGGATTGCCAACTACCGGACGGACCAACCGCATTTTGGCTTGGAACGCATGGTTGAACTATTAGCTTTGCGTGGCAATCCCCATCTCAAACTCAAGGTCATCCATATCGGAGGGACCAATGGCAAGGGCTCGACCATTGCTTTTTTGAAAAATATGCTGGAAAAGCTAGGCCTGAGAGTTGGTGTGTTCAGCTCGCCCTATCTCATTCATTATACAGACCAGATTAGCATCAATGGGGAATCTATCCCAGAGGCTAGACTAGAAGCCCTCATGGCAGACTATCAGTCTTTGCTTGAAGGAGAATTGGCTGCCAATTTGCAGGGGACAACTGAGTTTGAGATAATTACAGCTCTAGCTTATGATTACTTTGCCTCTGAGCAAGTAGATGTGGCCATCATGGAAGTTGGTATGGGAGGACTTTTGGATAGTACCAATGTTTGCCAGCCTATTCTAACAGGCATCACGACTATTGGATTGGACCATGTAGCCCTTTTAGGTGACACCTTGGAAGCCATAGCAGAGCAGAAGGCAGGCATTATCAAACAAGGAATTCCCTTGGTGACAGGTCGTATCGCTCCAGAAGCCTTGGCTGTGATTGACCGCATTGCGGAAGGGAAAGATGCGCCGAGACTTGCCTACGGGTCAGATTATCAGGTCAGCCATCAAAAGAGTGTGGTTACAGGCGAGGTCTTTGACTATACAAGTGTTGTCAGACAAGGTCGCTTCCAGACTGGCCTGCTTGGTTTGCACCAGATAGAGAATGCTGGGATGGCCATAGCTTTACTTGATACATTTTGTCAAGAGGATGGTCGAGAACTAGCAAGTAATGACTTGCTTGCTCAGGCCTTGGAAGAAACAAGTTGGCCGGGGCGCTTGGAAGTTGTGTCTAGAGAACCCTTGCTGATTTTGGATGGGGCCCACAACCCTCATGCCATCAAGGCTTTATTAGCAACCTTGCAAGAACGCTTTGCGGATTATCGTAAGGAAATCCTCTTTACTTGCATCAAAACCAAGGCCTTGGAGGATATGTTGGACTTGCTGGGGGCCATCCCAGATACCGAGCTTACCCTGACACATTTTGACGATAGTCGGGCGACTGATGAAAACGTGCTGAAAGAGGCAGCCAAGTCTAGAAATCTCAGCTATCAAGGTTGGCAGGATTTTCTAGAGCAGAAATTGACAGATAAAAAAGAAGAGAAACAAACAGTTAGGATTGTCACGGGTTCCTTGTATTTCTTGAGCCAAGTGAGAGCCTATCTGATGGAGAGGAAAAACGAAAATGGATACACAAAAGATTGAAGCAGCTGTAAAAATGATTATCGAGGCTGTAGGAGAGGACGTTAACCGTGAGGGCTTGCAGGAAACGCCTGCTCGAGTGGCCCGTATGTACCAAGAGATTTTTTCAGGTCTTGGTCAAACAGCGGAGGAACATTTGTCAAAATCTTTTGAGATTATTGACGATAATATGGTGGTAGAAAAGGATATTTTTTTCCATACCATGTGTGAACACCACTTCTTGCCATTTTATGGGAGAGCGCATATTGCCTATATTCCAGATGGCCGTGTAGCAGGTTTGTCTAAGCTAGCCCGTACGGTTGAAGTTTATTCTAAAAAGCCACAAATTCAAGAACGTTTAAATATCGAAGTGGCCGATGCCTTGATGGAGTATCTAGGTGCTAAAGGAGCCTTTGTTGTCATTGAGGCGGAACATATGTGTATGAGCATGCGTGGTGTCAGAAAACCAGGCACTGCAACCTTGACGACAGTAGCTCGTGGTCTATTTGAAACAGATAAGGACCTCCGAGATCAGGCTTATCGTTTAATGGGACTATAATACTCTTCGAAAATCAAATTCAAACCACGTCAGCTTCCATCTGCAACCTCAAAACAGTGTTTTGAGCAGTCTGCGGCTAGCTTCTTAGTTTGCACTTTGATTTTCATTGAGTATAAAAAGAATCCGCTTTGGGCGGATTTTTCTAGAAAGGAATCATTATGGATCAACTGCAGATTAAGGATTTGGAAATTTTTGCTTATCATGGTCTTTTTCCTAGTGAGAAAGAATTGGGGCAGAAGTTTGTTATTTCCGCAATCCTATCCTATGATATGACCAAGGCGGCGACAGATTTGGATTTAACAGCCTCTGTCCATTACGGAGAATTGTGCCAGCAGTGGACGGCATGGTTTCAGGAAACGAGTGAAGATTTAATTGAAACGGTAGCTTATAAACTGGTAGAACGTACTTTTGAGGCTTATCCTCTTGTCCAAGAAATGAAGTTGGAACTGAAAAAACCATGGGCGCCAGTGCATTTGCCACTAGATACTTGCTCGGTAACCATTCATCGCCGCAAGCAACGAGCCTTTATCGCCCTAGGAAGCAATATGGGAGATAAACAAGCAAACTTGGAGCAAGCCATTGAGAAAATGCGAAATCGAGGTATCCATATTCTTAAAGAGTCCAGTGTCTTAACGACGGAGCCTTGGGGTGGTGTGGAGCAAGATAGCTTTGCTAATCAAGTGGTTGAGGTTGAAACCTGGTTGCCCGCCCCAGTTCTATTAGAGACCTTGTTAGCCATTGAGTCAGAGATGGGACGGGTGAGAGAAGTACATTGGGGGCCTCGTTTGATTGATTTGGACTTGCTCTTTGTGGAGGATCAGATTCTTTATACAGACGACCTCATCTTGCCTCATTCTTATATAGCGGAACGCCTTTTTGTCCTTGAGTCCTTACAGGAAATTGCGCCTCATTTTATCCATCCGACATTAAAGCAACCGATCCGCAACTTGTATAATGCTTTGAAACAATAGAAAAAACTCTAGTTTTCAGTCGCTTGTAACTGAAGGCTAGAGTTTTTAAAATAGGTCATTTTCTTCTGGGAGAAGGATAGTTTCTCTACCGTCCATGTCTAAAACTAGGATTCTCAGGGGATAAAGAGGGTCAAAGGGATGGTTAAAATCAAAATCAATGGCTGTAGGGAGATGTTGACTTGAAAAGTGGAAGGTAATTTTTCCTTGGTTATTAAGCAATTGAAACTCGAGTTCTTCTTCCAATTCAAAGACATTTTTTAAGAAATGGTCGATGATATACCAAAAAGAGTCAATAACATCATCAGGCAAGCTGGTAACAATGCCAAAACTAGCTGACCGCATGTGGGTATTGGTAAAAGCCATATTTCTTCCCCCTTTCTTTTCCCTTATCATACAGCAAATAGGATTAAAAATCAAGAAAAGGTGATTTTTTCTTCATAAACATAGCTTCCTATGAAATTTTTTCAAATAATCTTCAAAAAACGCTTGAAAGTGTTTACAAATAGTGATAAAATGGAATAAGTAGAACCATGAAAACGAAATTTTCATACCGTCTCTTTTTTTGGAGTCTCGTGAGGTATGATATAGAAAGGAAATGAAATGAATACAGACGATACAGTAACGATTTATGATGTCGCCCGTGAAGCAGGAGTTTCAATGGCGACAGTTAGCCGTGTAGTCAATGGCAATAAGAATGTAAAAGAGAATACTCGAAAAAAAGTGCTTGAGGTGATTGACCGTTTGGATTACCGTCCAAATGCAGTGGCGCGTGGTCTTGCAAGTAAAAAGACAACCACTGTCGGTGTCGTGATCCCAAATATTACCAATGGCTATTTCTCAACGCTTGCTAAAGGGATTGATGATATCGCTGAAATGTACAAGTACAATATTGTCCTTGCCAATAGTGATGAGGATGATGACAAGGAAGTTTCAGTGGTTAATACACTGTTTTCTAAGCAAGTGGATGGTATCATCTTTATGGGCTACCACTTGACTGAAAAAATTCGTTCAGAGTTTTCTCGCTCTCGGACACCAGTTGTTCTTGCAGGAACTGTGGATGTAGAACATCAGCTTCCAAGTGTTAATATTGACTACAAACAAGCAACGATTGATGCAGTAACCTACCTTGCTAAAGAAAATGAGCGCATTGCTTTCGTAAGCGGTCCACTAGTGGATGACATCAATGGTAAGGTTCGTTTGGTTGGCTACAAGGAAGCCTTGAAAAAAGCAGGGATTTCTTATAGCGAAGGATTGGTATTTGAGTCTAAATACACTTATGAAGATGGCTATGCCTTGGCAGAACGCTTGATTTCATCAAATGCAACTGCAGCAGTTGTAACAGGTGATGAGTTGGCAGCAGGTGTCTTGAACGGCCTTGCTGATAAGGGTGTGTCAGTACCAGAAGAGTTTGAAATCATTACTAGTGATGATTCACAAGTCTCTCGCTTTACCCGTCCAAACTTGACAACTATTGCCCAACCTCTTTATGACCTTGGTGCCATTAGTATGCGTATGTTGACTAAGATTATGCACAAGGAAGAGTTGGAAGAACGTGAAGTTCTCTTACCTCATGGTTTGACAGAACGTCGTTCCACACGAAAACGTAAATAGAAAAAATCAGGGAATCGTGAAGATTTCCTGATTTGTTTTTAGAGAAGAGACTTAGCCTTCCATATAGTCTTTCAAAGCCTGCCCTGTTAGTCCGGCATTGAGGGCAATGAGGAGTTTCAAGCGAGCTTTTTGGGCATTGAGTTCTTTAACAAAGAAGACACCAGATTTTTGCAACTGCACACCCCCACCTTGGTAGGCATAAACAGGCTCAGCGATACCGTTAAAGCATCGTGAAACCAAGGCGACAGGGATTCCTTTTTGTAGAAGGCTTTCTAACTTTTGAGCCGTTTCTTTGGGAATATTACCAGCTCCGAAGGCTTGGATAATCAAACCGTCCAATTGTTCCAAATCCAGCATATCAATCAGCTCATCTGTCATACCAGCATAAGCAGAGATGATAGGGACTAAGCCTTGTATGTGATCAAGGTCAAAGCGAACACGAGGTTCAGCTGTTTTGAAGTAGAGGATTTCCTGTTTCATGATGAGACCAAGGGGGCCGTGTGTTGGAGTCTGGAAGGTGCTAACGTTGGTTGTATGTGTTTTGGTAACATACTTGGCAGCGTGGATTTCATCGTTCATAACGACCAAAACTCCTTTGTCAGCAGCCTTGTCATCGCTAGCTACCCTTAAAGCACTCAGATAATTATAAACACCGTCACTACCGAGTTCGTTGGAGCTACGCATGGCCCCTGTTAGAACGATAGGCATATGGGGAACTTCCATTGTATCAAGGAAATAGGCTGTTTCCTCTAAAGTATCGGTCCCGTGTGTGATCACCACTCCATCGTAGTTAGCAGCTTCCTCTTTAATTTTCTGGTAGAGGGCCAGCATATGTTTGGGTTTGATATGGGGGCTTGGCAGGTTAAAAAAGTCCAAGGCGTGGACATGGATTCCTTCAAGAGGATTGGACACATGGTTCATGGGATTATCTGAACTCGTCACAACAGCGCCAGAAGCATCGGCCTGCATGGAAATAGTTCCGCCCGTATGTAAAACAAGGATTTTCTTAGGCATGATTTACTCACTCTTTCTGAAATGTGGTATAATCATTGTATCACAAAAGGGGAGATTGGGATAGGATGGAAGTCAAAGCTGTTTTTTTTGATATCGATGGAACCTTGGTCAACGATCGCAAGAGTGTTTTGAAATCCACTAAGGACGCGATTAAAATTGTCAAAGAACAAGGGGTGCTTGTCGGCGTAGCGACAGGTCGAGGACCTTTTTTTGTTAAGGAATTGATGGACGATTTGGATTTGGACTTTGCGGTAACCTACAATGGCCAGTATATCTTTACTAAAGACAGAGTCTTGTTTACGAGCCCAATTTCCAAGTTACATTTGCGCCAGCTCATTACTTATGCTAAAAAAGAGGGTAAGGAGATTGCCCTAGGGACCAAGGATGCCATGTTGGGTTCCAAAATCATGTCCTTTGGTCTGGGTTCTTTTTCTCAACGAATCAGTCGCTTCGTTCCCTCAGTTTTAACTCGGACAGTGAGTCATTCCTTTAATCGTATGGTCAGCAAGGTTGTTCCCCAAAAGGAAGAAGACCTGCTTGATCTAATGAATCAGCCTATCTACCAAGTTTTGATGCTGATGACGCCAGAAGAATCTGAGAAGGCGGCAGCTGATTTTGAAGACTTGAAATTGACACGTAGCAATCCTTTTGCAGCGGATGTCATCAATCAAGGAAACTCTAAATTGGAAGGCATACGCCGAGTCGGGAAAGAATATGGTTTTGATCTCAACCAAGTGATGGCCTTTGGTGACTCAGATAATGACCTAGAAATGCTGGCGGGTGTCGGTATGTCGGTCGCTATGGGAAATGGTAGTAGCAGTGTTAAGGAAGTTGCTAAGCACATTACCACCAGCAATCAGCAAGACGGAATCCACAAGGCCTTGGAACATTTTGGTGTTCTGGCCTCAGAAAAAGTCTTTGTCAGCCGTGACTATCATTTTAATAAGGTCAAGACCTTCCACCATATGATGGATGAACGAACCCAAGAAGAACCACGAGCTTGGGATTTAGAAGGTGCAACCCACAGGGCTGGCTTTAAAATAGAAGAATTGGTGGAGTTTGTTAGAGCTGCCAGTCCTTCTGAAGAGGACTTTGGTCAAGCTCTATCGCAACTTCATCAAGCTCTTGATAAGGCGGCAGATAAAGTAGCTAAGAAGACGCCTGCTCAGCAAGATTTGATAGGTCAGGTAGATGCTCTGATTGACACGCTTTACTTTACCTACGGTAGTTTTGTCTTGATGGGAGTGGACCCAGAACGTATTTTTGATATTGTTCATCAGGCTAATATGGGGAAAATTTTCCCAGATGGCAAGGCTCATTTTGATCCAGTGACCCACAAAATCTTAAAGCCAGATGATTGGGAAGAAAAATATGCTCCAGAACCTGCTATTAAAAAGGAACTGCAGCGCCAGCTCAAGGCTTATGAGCGTCATAAAGAGAGAAATAAACAGTAAAGAAAAAGGAGCTGTGGGCTCCTTTTCGTCGTAATTATAAGGTTTTTTCTTGTTCTCTCACAACCAGCAAATCGACCTTAGCATGGCGGAGGATGTATTCAGATGAAGAGCCGACCAAGAGGCGTTCAAAGGCGTTGAGACCAGTGGCACCAACGAGAATGAGGTCCACTTCTTCAGCATCAGGAATAGTACGTGCCAAGAGGGTTTTTGGATTTCCCATTTCAATGACGATATGAACATCTGCCACTCCAGCATCTTTAGCACGTTTTTCGTACTCTTTCATCAGACTTTCAGCGTCGACTTGGAGTTCTTCGTAAACTTCAGCATCAAAGGTGGATACGCTTTGGAGAGCGCGTGTGTCAATGACATGAGCGATGGTGAGTTTAGCGTCGTTTCGTAGAGCAGAATGAACTCCCTTGACAAAAGCCAAGTCTGCTTCCTTAGAACCATCGATTGCGACCATAATATTTTGGTAACGTTGTGCCATAATGAAACCTCCTGAAATTTTCTTACTATAATTGTAAACCTTTTCACTATAGAAGTAAAGTAAAAAAAGTATTTTTCAAAAGAATGTTAGCGATTAAAAACTATATAAATATATGATAAAATAAAAGAAAGGATAGCAGGAAAGAAGTGAAGGGAGGGAGAATGATGAAAAGCTCTTTTCAAGAAACAAAAAAATCAAATTTCCTTTATTATGGAATAATCCTAGTGTCGGTCTTGGTAGAAGTTATCATACTCTGGCAATTAGAGAGTCTGATACCGCTTCTTTATCCAGGTTTTATCGGCTTTTTAGTCTTTCATCTACTCTACCATCTGCTATTATTCCTAGTTGCAAAAAGAAGTGGACGCTTAGATTACTTGATGATATGGGGGCTTTTCCTCATCTTCAATCTTCTTTATGACTCCTTTCTAGGCTTGCTTTTTCTAGGTTTATCTTTTGGTATGTGATGTGTCTTTGGCAAAATTCCTGCTATTTCAACTGTCTTGACCTCGCTTTTAGCGAGGTTTTTCTTCTATACGAACCTAGTAACACATTTCAGTAAACTTGTCGCATTCTCTTTCTAGTGGTATAATGTTACTATCCTGATGAATTGAGGAAACAAGATGAAAGAATATAACAAGTCTAGTAAGTTAGAGCATGTTGCTTATGATATCCGTGGTCCTGTTTTGGAAGAAGCCATGCGGATGCGAGCAAATGGAGAAAAGATTTTACGTCTGAATACAGGAAATCCAGCAGAATTTGGTTTTACAGCGCCAGACGAGGTCATTCATGACTTGATTATGAATGCGCGTGATAGTGAAGGTTATTCTGACTCGAAAGGGATTTTCTCAGCCCGTAAGGCTATCATGCAGTATTGCCAATTGAAGAAATTCCCAAATATAGATATTGATGATATCTACCTTGGAAATGGTGTCAGTGAGCTGATTGTCATGTCTATGCAGGGGCTTTTGGACAACGGGGATGAGGTCTTGGTTCCTATGCCAGACTATCCTCTCTGGACAGCAGCTGTCAGCCTAGCTGGAGGAAATGCCGTTCACTATATCTGTGATGAAGCTGCAGAATGGTATCCAGATATTGATGATATCAAGTCAAAAATCACTTCCAATACCAAGGCAATCGTCCTTATCAATCCAAACAACCCAACTGGAGCTCTTTATCCTAAGGAACTCTTGTTGGAGATTATTGAGATTGCCCGTCAAAACGATTTGATTATCTTTGCGGATGAAATTTACGACCGCATGGTAATGGATGGACATGTGCATACGCCTGTGGCGAGCTTGGCACCAGATGTCTTCTGTGTCAGCATGAATGGTCTATCAAAATCCCACCGTATTGCTGGTTTCCGTGTGGGTTGGATGGTCTTGTCTGGACCTAAGACTCATGTCAAGGGCTATATCGAAGGGCTCAATATGCTGTCCAATATGCGCCTTTGCTCTAATGTTTTGGCCCAACAGGTCGTACAAACTTCTTTAGGTGGCCACCAATCAGTTGATGAATTGCTCCTTCCTGGTGGACGAATTTACGAGCAAAGAAATTTCATCTACAATGCCATTCAGGATATCCCAGGTTTGTCTGCGGTTAAACCCAAGGCTGGACTCTATATCTTCCCTAAAATCGATCGTAATATGTACCGTATCGATGATGATGAGCAGTTTGTCCTTAATTTCTTGAAACAGGAAAAGGTTCTCTTGGTTCATGGTCGAGGCTTCAACTGGCAGGAACCAGACCACTTCCGTATTGTTTACCTTCCTCGTGTTGATGAACTAGCCCAAATCCAAGAAAAGATGACTCGTTTCTTGAAACAGTATCGTAGATAGGGCTTACATTCGAAAAAGCGCTAAAAAGCTGGAAACATTTGCCTAGAGCTATTGACAAAAGTAAAAGAATCAGATAGAATAGTAAAGTATGTTTAGTAACTGATCACTTTATAGCCGGCTAAACGAATACAAAATCTATGAGGAGGTATTCATCGTGAAACGTACTTATCAACCAAGTAAACTTCGTCGTGCGCGCAAACACGGATTCCGTAACCGTATGTCAACTAAAAACGGTCGTCGCGTATTGGCAGCTCGTCGTCGTAAAGGACGCAAAGTTTTGGCTGCATAATCCAAACGAATTATATCAAAAATCAGTAGGAACTCGAGTCTACTGATTTTTATTTTTGTAAAAAAGTTCAAAATACTTTATATTTTTGCTCAAATGGTGTATAATATTTCACATACTGTAAAAATGGAGAATAATCATGAAGAAATCAAAAGTTATGCTTTTTGGAGCTATGGCTTTGACAGCAGGTCTAGCTCTAGCGGCATGTGGCTCTTCCCAATCAACTAATGCAGACAAGACTTACTCTTATATCTTTGTCAGCAACCCAGATACCTTGGATTATATTACCTCTACACGAGACTCTACATCTAGTATCACAACCAACTTGATTGATGGGTTGTTAGAAAATGACCAGTTTGGCAATCTCATCCCCTCTATGGCTGAATCATGGACAGTGTCAAAAGATGGTTTGACTTACACTTATAAAATCCGTCAGGGAGCTAAATGGTACACTTCTGAAGGAGAAGAGTATGCGGATGTAACGGCTCATGACTTTGTGACTGGTCTCAAGTATGCGGCTGATAAAAAGGCTGAAAACTTGTACTTGGTACAAGACTCTATCAAAGGGCTAGCAGACTATGTTGAAGGACAATCATCCGATTTTGGAACTGTTGGTGTTAAGGCTGTGGATGATTACACTCTACAATACACCCTCAACCAACCTGAGACTTATTGGAACTCTAAAACAACAGCAAGTATCCTTAATCCTGTAAATGAAGCTTTCTTGAAGTCTAAGGGAGATGACTTTGGAAGCGTAACACCATCAAGTATCTTGTCAAATGGTCCTTACTTGTTTAAATCTTTCTCATCAAAATCTTTGATTGAGTTTGATAAAAACCCTAATTACTGGGATAAGGACAATGTTAAAATTGAGAAAGTGAAACTTTCTTTCTTTGACGGTTCTGACCAAGACAGCATTGCTAGAGGTTTCTTGGATGGTAACTATACAGACGGCCGTATCTTCCCAACAAGTTCAGTCTTTGCTGAACTCAAGAAGGGAAATGAGGACAAGATTACCTATACACCACAAAACTCAGTTACTTTCTACTATCTTTTCAACATTAATCGTCAAAGCTACAAGCAGACTATGAAACAGTCTGATAAGGAAAAGACAGATTCACGCGCAGCTATGCAAAATAAGGATTTCCGTCAGGCTATCAACTTTGCCTTTGACCGTCATGCTTATGCAGCACAGACAAATGGTGAAGAAGGAGCAGACCGTATCTTGCGTAATACGGTTACACCAAGTGACTTTGTCCAAGTTGGTGATAAGAACTTCGGTGATATTGTCAATGAAAAAATTGTCAACTACGGTAAAGATTGGGCAAATATTAACCTAAATGATGGTAAGCAAGCCTTCTTGAACCCAGACAAGGCCAAAGAGAAGTTTGCTAAGGCCAAAGAAAGTCTGCAAGCTCAAGGAGTAACCTTCCCAATTCATTTGGATATGCCAGTTGACCAGACTGCTAAGTTGGATGTGCAACAGGCTGGATCTTTCAAACAAACAGTGGAAGAAACCCTTGGTAAGGAGAATGTGGTCATTGATGTTATCCAACTTTCTCCAGATGAAAAAGACCAAGCAACCTACTTTGCAGATACAGCAGAACAAAAAGACTACGATATTGACATCTCAGGATGGGGTGGAGACTACTCAGATCCTAAGACTTACCTAGCCATCCTTGATCCAGAGACAGGTTCTCAGTTGAAAAACATGGGCTTGTCTGAAGGAAAAGATAAGGAAGTCAAGGATAAGATTGGTCTTTCTGACTATAAGAAACTCTTGGATCAGGCAGACGCTGAAATCACAGATACTCAAGCTCGCTACCAAAAATATGCTGAAGCCCAAGCTTGGTTGACAGATAGTGCCTTGTTCCTACCAGTTCAAAGTGGTGGAGCCAACCCAATCTTCCGTAAGACTGTACCGTTTACAGGCCCATTCTCATTCGTTGGGAATAAAGGAAATGCTGACAACTATAAATATGTTGAACTGCAAAAAGAGCCAGTAACCGCTAAACAGTACCAAGAACTCTATGAAAAATGGCTGAAAGAAAAAGCTGAGTCAAATAAAAAAGCTCAGGAAGATTTAGCTAACCACATTCAATAATATTCCTAGTCATACTTTTCAGTTACGCATAGTAACTGGATTCAGAAAAAGGCCTTGCCAGACGCTTCTTGCTTCTGGTAGGGCCTTTTCTTTATTCTTTTAAGTGATAAGAGTAGCTAGCGACAACGACGTCTTGGTGCCAACGAAGGGCGTATTTGAGTTTAAGACTCATCTGATTGTGCAGGATATTTTGCCAAGGTTTATTAGGGATAAACTGGGGGACGAGGACAGTGACTGTATAGTTCTTTTTCTGAGCTTCCTCGGAAATTCGTTTGACATACTTGACAGTAGGGGTAATGATATCGCGGTAGCTGGTCTTGATATTTTTCAGAGTAATGGTTGGGAAGTAATCGGCAAATTCTTGGAGAATTTCTTGGTCTTTTTCTGCGGTTTCCTTTGTAGAAATGTGCATGGCTAAGACTTCGTCACCGATACTTTGGGCATAGTTAATGGCTCCGACGCTGACTCTGGTAACATTTCCTACTAGGACGAGGACAAGATTGCCATCGTAGGTACGTTTTTCGATTCCTTCATAGAGTCGCAGTTGTTGGGCTACTTTTTGGTAATGACTGTGAATTGCTAAGAAGAGTAGGGTGAGTACGAGAATAATCGGGAAGAAGGGCCAGATATCACTGAGACGGAAAAAGAGCAAGATTAGTACAATCGCGTAGCAAATGATTGCCCCAAGGATATTAGCAAGAGCAGGTTTTAAGAAATTTGCTCCTTTTTCTTTTTTCCAATGGCGAATCATCCCAGTCTGAGATAGGGCGAAGGGAACGAAGACCCCGATAGTATAAAGAGGAATCAAGCGTTCTGTATTGCCATTAAAAATGAGAAGAAGAATCATAGCCCCAAAAGCCAGAGTTAAAATTCCATTGGAGTAGCCTAGGCGGTCTCCTTTTTCCATAAAGAGATGGGGCATGTATTTGTTTTTAGCCATATTGTAAGCCAGCATAGGGAAAGCCGAAAAGCCAGTATTTGCAGCTACGGCCAAAATCAAGGCTGTGGAGAATTGGAAGAGATAATACCCAAGGTGGCCTAAGAAGGAAGTGCCAAGGATGCCTTGAGCCATCTGTGAAAGGATGGTTTCTCCGTGTTGAGGCATAATCCCCATCCAGTAGTTTAGGAAGGTGATACCAGCAAAAAGAAAACCTAAAATCAGTGACATAATGGTCAAGGTTTGAGCGGCATTCTTTTCTTTTGGACCCTTGAAAAAGGGAACGGCATTTGAAATAGCTTCAACCCCTGTCAAAGAGGCAGATCCGCTGGTAAAAGCTCTTAGAATGAGAACGATAGACAGGCTCGGAACAGCATGCCCAATAGGTGAAGTAGCCTGATAGCTGAGAGAACCTGTCACTAGTTGAAAGATTCCATAGAGCAAGAGAAAGACAGTACTGATGATAAAGAGATAGACAGGAATCATCAGTGAGCTGGCAGATTCTTTTAAGCCCCGTAAGTTCAAGAGCATGAGCAAGCAAACCAGAAAAATGGAGATGTGGAGGTTGTAAGGGTGGAGAGCAGGGAGAGCTGCTGTGATAGCGTCAGCTCCAGAAGCAACAGACACCGCTACGGTCAACATATAGTCAACCAGAAGACTACCTCCAGCAATCAAGCCAAGTTGGGGAGATAGATTTTCTCGAGTAACCATATATGCCCCTCCACCTTGAGGGTAGGCATGGATGATTTGACGGTAGGAAACGGTCAGGCTAGCTAGGAGCAGGAGGACAAAGAGACCGATAGGAAGGCTCCACCATATAGCTAGAGGAGAGAGACTAGCCAAGACCAGGACTACTTGCTCAGGTCCATAGGCAATGGAGGACAGAGCGTCGCTTGACAACATGGCCAGTGCCTGCATTTTTCCCAGTAGTCCCCCTTCGCCTTCAGTTAAGGACTTAAGAGGACGACCGATAAAGGTCTGTTTTAATTTTGTAAACATAGTTGTTTCCTTTGTTGAAAAATTCAATAAGTGTTATTATACTGCTTTGGAAAAAGAGCGTCAAGAGATGATAATGGGTTTTAGAATATTTTTTTCAGATGAGGAGAGAGGCCAGTTTTTTTGCTATAATAGTAGATAGAAAACGAGGTTAGAAGAGATGATTTTTGATACACATACACACTTGAATGTAGAAGAATTTGCAGGTCGTGAGGCAGAAGAAATTACCTTGGCTGCTGAGATGGGTGTGACACAGATGAATATTGTTGGTTTTGATCAACCGACGATTGAGCGTGCCTTGGAGTTGGTGGATGAGTACGACCAACTCTACGCAACTATTGGTTGGCATCCGACAGAAGCGGGGACTTACACGGAGGAGATTGAAGCCTACTTGCTTGATAAGCTCAAGCATCCAAAGGTAGTTGCCTTGGGTGAGATTGGTTTGGATTACCATTGGATGACAGCGCCAAAAGAGGTGCAGGAGCAGGTTTTTCGCCGTCAGATTCAGTTATCTAAGGACTTGGATTTGCCTTTTGTAGTTCATACCCGTGATGCGTTGGAAGATACCTATGAGATTATCAAGAGCGAGGGCGTTGGTCCTCGAGGTGGTATCATGCATTCATTTTCAGGGACGCTTGAGTGGGCAGAGAAGTTTGTCGAGCTTGGTATGACCATTTCCTTCTCAGGAGTGGTGACTTTCAAGAAGGCAACTGACATCCAAGAAGCAGCTAAAGAGTTACCTTTGGACAAGATTTTGGTGGAAACGGATGCTCCCTACTTGGCTCCTGTTCCTAAACGTGGTCGTGAAAATAAAACAGCCTACACTCGCTATGTAGTGGACTTTATCGCTGACTTGCGTGGCATGACGGCAGAAGAGCTAGCGGCGGTAACAACTGCAAATGCGGAGCGAATTTTTGGATTGGATAGCAAATAATGAAAGAAAAAATTTCTCAAGTTATCGTGGTCGAAGGGCGCGATGATACGGCCAATCTCAAACGTTACTTCGATGTAGAGACCTATGAGACCCGAGGTTCTGCCATCAATGATCAGGATATAGAGCGGATTCAGCGCTTGCACCAACGTCATGGAGTCATTGTCTTTACAGACCCAGATTTTAATGGGGAGCGGATTCGGCGCATGATCATGACGGCCATTCCAACGGTTCAGCATGCCTTCCTCAAACGAGATGAAGCTGTTCCCAAGTCCAAAACCAAGGGACGTTCTCTGGGAATTGAGCATGCTAGCCATGAAGACCTGAAAACAGCTCTAGCTCAGGTGACAGAACAATTTGAACATGAGAGTCAGTTTGACATCAGTCGTAGCGACTTGATTCGCCTTGGTTTTCTAGCGGGAGCAGATAGCCGTAAGCGACGAGAATATCTAGGAGATGCTCTCCGAATCGGCTATTCCAACGGCAAGCAACTCCTCAAGCGCTTAGAGTTGTTTGGGGTCACCTTGGCAGAAGTGGAAGAAGCCATGAAATCTTATGAGTAGGAAAGATGTAGCCGTTACAATTTTTTAAGTTTCACAGTATTTTTCGAAGCAGGTAGAAGAGGAGGCGTCTGATGTTAATTGGTCAAAAAATTAAAGAGATTCGGATAGAAAAAGGAATTAGTCGTCCAGATTTTTGTGGAGATGAGCAAGAACTGACAGTTCGTCAACTGTCGCGAATTGAAAGTGGAGCTTCGCAACCAAGTTTGCCCAAGTTAGACTATATTGCTCGCCGGCTAGGAGTTCCAGCTTATAGCCTTATGCCGGATTTTTCAGCTCTTCCTCCTGCTTATTTAGAATTGAAATACCAAATTTTACGTGAACCAATCTATGGTAAAGAAGAGGAGTATGATAAGAAGGAAGCGTGTTTGGAAGAGATAGAGGATTTATTTTATGAGCAACTTCCTAATGAGGAAAAAATATGGTTTGAAGCTACTAGAGCAACGATAGATGTTATTCGAAGCGGACGACCAGAATATGGGGAAACCGTACTGGACGATTATTTTAAAACAATTTATGATAAGGAATTGTTTTTGATAAATGAATTAGAAGTTATCAACTTATATTTTGCTATAGTGCTTACAAAGATAAAACAAGGTCAAAATCAGATTGAAGAAATTAACAGAATTCATTCGTTTTTAGTTCGTTTGACAAATCATGTAGAATTAATTGCACCAGAATATCTGTTTGCTTTAAGTAACACTTTGTTTTCGGGTCTAGCCTGTTTGGATAATTTGTCGTCTTATGATTCACTCGGAGCTTATATCTTTAGCCTTAATCATATAATGGAAAAAACACAAGATTTTCAGAAGAAACCAATTATATTAATGTTGGAGTGGAAATTATCTCTAATAATAAACAATGATTATGTTTCTGCCGAACAGTTCTATCAGAAATCGAAGCTATTTGCTGATATAATAGAAAATTCTTATTTAGTTACTATGTTGGAGAAACAATGGCAAGAAGATTTAAAAAAATATTTATAAACATAGTGAATCAGTGACAAAAATGTCCTTGTTCTAGTATTGAAATAGTTCTAAAGTTCGTCTTTAGGACTGTTTTTTATATATAAGTATAAGCTAAAAATGACACGAAATGGTTCTATTTTAAGGACATTGATGTCCTTTGAGTTTATTTAAGAATAATTTATAATTAATAAAAATGTGAAAGGAGATTACAGTATGAACTTTTTTAGTTTATTTTATTTAGTTACTTGGTGGTTTAAATAAAATTTAGTTATGTCTACTTAGTCTCAAAAAATTTATTCATAACATATAATAAATACAACTTGATAGACTAAATTAGAAAAATAAGGAGAGGATACCATGAGGTGTTGCTTTGAAAAGGTCTATGATCCATGACTTAGTTTTACTTGAATAGAAAATGGACAATATATAATAAATATTTATGATAAAATAAAAAATAGAGGAGTATCAATATGAAACAAACAGTTAAAAAATTAGCCCTTGTAGCGAGCATTGCAGCAACATTAGGTGGAAGTGTAGCAGTAGTATCGGCCGCGGTTAAGTATCCAGATGGTGGTGTCTGGACGTATGGTTCAGGTGACGGAGGTGCTTACTCAAACTACTATCACTCTTCAGAATATCATAGCTCAACAGTTGTTAGTAGAAAAACTGGTTCATCTGATAAGGGATATGCTGGTGCTGGAGGGACTTCTCGTGCATGGATTCGTACTTCTTGGGGAGAGAAAGTTGCATTCTACTATAATGTTTAGAATGGTATAGCCCTATTGTTTAGCTTTACTTGGTCACCTTCTCACTAAGTGACCAAGTAACTTTTTGGAGGAAATGATGAAACGTTTATTTATTTTGATTTCAATGGTATTGGTATCGCTTTATATGGTGATAACTTCCGTTGACCATCGAGAAGAGATTTTATTTGGTAACTATCCTTCTGTTGATGTGACAGGAATGGTGATAAATCAACCAGTAGCTAGTCGCGAAGAGGTGACAGAGGCTTTGAGTCACTTGGCGGTAGAGCATAATAGTCTCATCGCCCGTCGGATTGTTGAGCCAAATGAAGCTGGAGAAACACGCTTTATCTATGCCACTTATGGTGAGGGAGAGCTTCCAGAAGGTCTGACCATTTCCTCCAAGGAGAGTTCAGAAACGAGTGATTTATTAGGGTCTTACTTGATTGTGTCAGGAAGTTTGGATGGAGTGAGTTTACAGACCACCTTGAAAGAACTTGGTTATCAAGGCTTTGTTTCGAATGGAGAAGATCCATTTTCGATAGTCTTATTATTGGCGGCCACCCCTATGGGGCTACTGAGTCTAGCTATTTTTCTGCTGACCTTTATGAGTCTGACCCTGATTTATCGGATCAAGTCCCTTCGTCAAGCAGGGATTCGCTTAATAGCTGGTGAGAGCTTGTTTGGGGTGGCTCTCAGACCAGTGTTAGAAGATGTGAGACAGCTTATCTGCTCAGTGCTGGTATCCAGTCTTTTGGGATTGGGGATTCTCTGGTATCAAGGTGCCTTGTTTATGGCAACGGTACAACTGGTCATCATTGGTCTTTTGCTTTATGGATTGGCCTTGGTAGGGATTTCTACCTTATTAAGTATCGTGTATCTACTTGGTTTACAAGAAAATAGTCTGGTGGATCTATTGAAAGGGAAACTCCCTCTCAAACGTATGATGACATTGATGATGGTGGGGCAACTCTTGGCCGTGCTGGTGGTCGGCTCGAGTGCGACTGCTCTCCTACCCCACTACCGTGAAATGCAGGAAATGGAGAGAGCTAGCGATAAATGGAGCCAGTCCTCAGACCGTTACCGTCTATCCTTTGGTTGGTCTAGTGCATTTGCCGATGAAGAAGGAATGCGTAAGGATAATCGTGAGTGGCAGACATTTACTGAAGAACGGTTAGCCAATACAGACTCTTTTTATATTATGAGCAATGTTGACAATTTCTCAGATGGAGCAGAAGTGGACCTAGATGGCAATCGTCTCAATGACTACACACCGTCAGGGAATGTCATCTATGTCTCACCGCGCTATCTGATAGAAGAAAAGATTACCGTTTCTTCAGAGTTTATGGATAAGATGCAAAACTTGTCTGAGGGAGAGTTTGGGCTGATCTTGCCTGAGAGCTTGCGAGAGCAGTCTGCCTACTATCAAGGATTATTTACAGATTACCTGCAAAACTTTTCATCTGAAAGTGTAGAAGTGACGAGTCAGAAACACTACCTCCCACAGGTAACGCTAGCTTTTACAGAAACAGGACAGGAACGCTTCCTCTATAACGATGGGTACAAGACGACACGCCAGTACCTAAAAGATCCGATTATTGTAGTTTTAACGCCGCAAGCGACTGGAACAAGACCTGTTGCAGGGATGTTATGGGGAACTACGGCTAATAGTGCCTTGAAATTAGATCAATATCAAGACAGCATCACAGCTCTAAAAGAGCAAGGTCTGTATCACAAGGTCTCTTATTTGGTAAAAAGCCAGCTATTTTTTGCCAAGGTACTAAATGACAAACGGATGGAGTTCTACTCTCTCCTTATTGGGACTATTTTGACTCTATCTACGGCTATCTTGTTATTTGATTCCATGAATCTTCTCTATTTTGAGCAGTTTAGACGGGAGATCATGATTAAACGTCTTTCTGGTATGACAATCTATGAGCTTCATGGCAAGTACTTACTGGCGCAAGGAGGAGTTCTCTTACTTGGGCTAATCCTATCTAGTGTTTTGACAGGAGATAGCTTGATTAGCGCTCTAGTTGTAGCTTTGTTTACGCTTAACGCTCTGTTGATTTTAGTTAGACAGGATAAAAAAGAAGAAGCTGGTAGCATGGCAGTATTGAAAGGAAAATAAGATGATTGATATTCAAGGATTGGAAAAGAAGTTTAATGACCGCGCGATTTTCTCTGGTTTAAACCTCAAGCTGGAGAAGGGCAAGGTTTATGCCTTAATCGGTAAGAGTGGAAGCGGAAAGACGACTCTGCTGAATATCTTAGGTAAACTAGAAAAGATAGATGGAGGAAGGGTTCTCTATCAGGGGAAAGATTTAAAAACCATTCCCACTCGTGAGTATTTTCGAGACCAGATGGGCTATCTCTTTCAAAATTTTGGCCTCTTAGAAAACCAATCAATCAAAGAGAATTTGGATTTGGGCTTTGTTGGTCAGAAAATCTCAAAAGTAGAACGTTTGGAAAGGCAAGTGGAGGCTTTAGAAAAAGTTAATCTAGGGTATTTGGATCTAGAACAAAAAATTTATACCTTATCTGGGGGAGAGGCTCAACGAGTTGCCCTTGCGAAGACTATTTTGAAAAATCCACCCTTGATTTTGGCAGATGAACCAACAGCAGCTCTTGATCCTGAAAATTCAGAGGAGGTTATGAATCTCTTGGTGGGCTTGAAAGATGAAAATCGAATTGTCATCATTGCGACCCATAATCCCCTAGTCTGGAATAAGGCCGATGAAATCATTGATATGAGGGAGCTTGCTCATGTGTGAAAAAATCCGTATTCGCAGGGTATCTGATTATCCTAGTGCCAGAGGTGGTTTAGAAGATATTCTCATCATGGAAAATATGACCAATCATCTCCTTTTGGTTCAAATCCGAGTGAATGGCTATTTGCTTGATTTTGCTAGTATTGAAGGGCAAAGGCAAAAGCATTATCGTTTGAAAAATTTACCTCAAACGGTTGAACTGACAGTGGACGACGTGGAGGAGGATGTAGATTTGACCCTACCTGAAAATCGAAGTTATAAAGAAGCTGATTTTTTCGAACGGATGTTTCGAGAGAACCGCTAAGTCCACCTTTAAAGATTTCCAAGACTATCTTTCTTCATGAGGAAAGATAGTTTTTTGGTATGATTTTCACCCCCAAAATACAAGGGGAATGTGTTACAATAGAAGTAACAGATAATAGAAAAGAGAATAGATGAGAATTGCAGATTATAGCGTGACCAAGGCAGTGCTGGAGCGTCACGGTTTTACCTTTAAAAAGTCTTTCGGGCAAAACTTCTTGACGGATACCAATATCCTACAAAAAATCGTGGATACGGCTGAGATTGATGACCAAGTTAATGTCATTGAAATTGGCCCAGGTATTGGTGCCTTGACGGAGTTTCTGGCTGAGCGTGCAGCAGAGGTCATGGCTTTTGAAATTGACCATCGTTTGGTGCCAATCCTAGCAGATACCCTACGTGATTTTGACAATGTTACCGTAGTCAACGAGGACATTCTCAAGGTCGATTTGGCCCAACATATCCAGAATTTCAAAAATCCTGACCTGCCAATCAAGGTAGTGGCCAACTTGCCTTACTACATCACGACGCCTATTCTCATGCACTTGATTGAGAGTGGCATTCCTTTTAGTGAGTTTGTAGTCATGATGCAAAAAGAAGTGGCGGATCGTATCTCAGCCCAACCTAACACCAAGGCATATGGCAGTTTGTCAATCGCTGTGCAGTATTACATGACTGCCAAGGTTGCCTTTATCGTGCCTCGTACGGTATTTGTGCCAGCGCCAAATGTGGACTCTGCTATTTTGAAAATGGTGCGTCGTCCAGAGCCAGCTGTAGCAGTAGAAGATGAGAACTTCTTCTTTAAGGTTTCCAAGGCTAGTTTCACTCATCGACGCAAGACCTTGTGGAATAACTTGACAGGTTACTTTGGCAAGACTGAAGAGGTCAAGGACAAGCTGACCAAGGCTTTGGACCAAGCAGGCTTGTCACCAAGTGTACGTGGGGAAGCTCTCAGCTTGGAAGAATTTGCCAGTCTAGCAGACGCGCTTAAAGGGCAAGGACTCTAAGATGCAGGGACAAATTATTAAGGCCTTGGCAGGCTTCTACTATGTAGAGAGTGATGGCCAGGTCTATCAAACACGCGCGCGTGGGAATTTCCGTAAAAAAGGCCATACTCCTTACGTTGGAGACTGGGTAGATTTTTCTGCCGAGGAAAATTCAGAAGGCTATATCCTCAAGATTCATGAACGGAAAAACAGTCTGGTCCGTCCGCCTATTGTCAATATTGACCAAGCTGTGGTGATCATGTCTGTCAAGGAACCTGATTTTAACAGCAATTTGCTGGATCGTTTCTTGGTTCTTTTGGAGCACAAGGACATCCATCCCATCGTTTATATTTCTAAAATGGATTTGTTGGAAGATAGAGGCGAACTGGATTTTTACCAACAAACCTATGGTGACATCGGCTATGACTTTGTGACCAGTAAAGAGGAACTCCTGCCCTTGTTAACAGGCAAGGTTACAGTCTTTATGGGGCAGACAGGTGTTGGAAAATCAACCCTTCTCAATAAAATCGCACCAGACCTCAATCTTGAAACAGGAGAAATCTCAGACAGTCTGGGTCGCGGGCGCCATACCACTCGAGCTGTTAGTTTTTACAACCTTAATGGGGGTAAAATCGCAGATACACCAGGTTTTTCATCGCTGGATTATGAAGTAACAACGGCTGAAGACCTCAATCAGGCCTTCCCAGAGATTGCTAGTGTCAGTCTAGACTGTAAATTCCGTACTTGTACACATACCCATGAGCCGTCCTGTGCTGTCAAGCCAGCAGTTGAAGAAGGTGTTATTGCCACCTTCCGTTTTGACAACTACCTGCAATTCCTCAGTGAGATTGAAAATCGTAGAGAAACCTACAAAAAAGTCAGCAAAAAAATTCCAAAATAAGGAGAAACCTATGTCTCAATACAAGATTGCTCCGTCAATTCTGGCAGCAGATTATGCCAACTTTGAACGTGAAATCAAACGTCTAGAAGCAACTGGTGCAGAATATGCCCATATCGATATCATGGATGGGCACTTTGTGCCACAAATCAGTTTTGGTGCAGGTGTGGTCGAAGCTCTTCGCCCTCATAGCAAGATGGTCTTTGACTGCCACTTGATGGTAGCTAATCCAGAGCATCATTTAGAAGACTTTGCGCGTGCAGGTGCCGATATCATCAGCATCCATGTGGAAGCAACGCCTCATATTCATGGTGCCCTCCAAAAAATTCGTTCACTCGGTGTCAAGCCATCAGTTGTCATCAATCCTGGTACGCCTGTTGAAGCTATCAAGCACGTGCTTCACCTAGTTGACCAAGTTTTAGTTATGACAGTTAACCCTGGATTTGGGGGACAAGCCTTTCTGCCTGAAACCATGGATAAGGTTCGTGAGTTGGTTGCCCTTCGTGAGGAAAAAGGCTTGAACTTTGAAATCGAAGTCGATGGCGGGATTGATGATCAGACCATTGCTCAGGCTAAAGAAGCTGGTGCGACCGTTTTTGTAGCAGGTTCCTATGTCTTTAAGGGAGATGTCAATGAGCGAGTACAAACTCTCAGAAAACAACTGGACTAGGGTTGCCGTTTTTGCAGGCGGAGACCGCGGTCACTACCGGACGGATTTTGATTGCTTTGTCGGTGTGGATCGGGGCTCGCTCTGGGTCTTGGAGGAAAAACTTCCTCTTACTCTAGCAGTTGGAGATTTTGATTCTGTAACTGCAGAAGAGCGTCAGTTGATTCAAAAATGCGCCCAGCAGTTTTTCCAAGCTCATCCGGAAAAAGATGACACGGATTTGGAATTGGCTCTCTTGACCATTTTTGAACAAAATCCTCAGGCCCAGGTCACTATTTTCGGTGCTTTGGGTGGTCGTATTGATCACATGCTGGCCAATGTCTTTCTGCCTAGCAATCCCAAGTTGGCCCCCTATATGCACCAGATAGCGATTGAGGATGGACAAAACTTGATTACTTATTGTCCAGAAGGGATCAGTCAACTTGAACCACGTTCAGACTATGACTACCTAGCCTTTATGCCAGTTCGGGATAGCCAGTTGACCATTCTTGGTGCCAAGTATGAGTTGACAGAGGAAAATTTTTTCTTTAAAAAAGTGTACGCTTCTAACGAATATATAGGTAGAGAAGTTTCGGTGACTTGCCCAGATGGCTATGTGGTTGTCTTGCATAGCAAGGACAGGAGGTAGGATGGAAAGTTTACTTGTTCTATTATTAATTGCCAACCTAGCTGGACTTTTTCTCATTTGGCAAAGGCAGGATAAGCAGGAAAAACACTTAAGCAAGAGCTTGGAGGATCAGGCAGATCATCTGTCAGACCAGTTGGATTATCGTTTTGAACAAGCCAGACAAGCCAGCCAGCTAGACCAAAAAGATTTGGAAGTGGCTGTCAGCGACCGTTTGCAAGAAGTGCGAATCGAATTGCACCAAGGGCTGACTCAGGTCCGTCAAGAAATGACAGATAATCTCTTGCAAACTAGAGACAAGACTGACCAACGTCTTCAAGCCTTACAGGAATCAAATGAGCAACGCTTGGAACAAATGCGCCAGACGGTCGAGGAAAAGTTGGAAAAGACCTTACAGACACGCTTGCAGGCTTCCTTTGAGACAGTTTCTAAGCAACTGGAGTCGGTAAATCGTGGTCTGGGAGAAATGCAGACAGTTGCCCGTGATGTTGGTACTCTCAACAAGGTTCTCTCTGGAACCAAGACGCGAGGGATTTTGGGAGAATTGCAACTGGGGCAAATCATCGAAGACATCATGACCCCTGCCCAGTATGAACGAGAATATGCAACGGTTGAAAACTCCAGTGAACGAGTGGAGTACGCTATCAAGTTACCTGGGCAAGGCGACCAGGAATATGTTTACCTACCGATTGACTCCAAGTTTCCACTGGCAGATTATTACCGCTTGGAAGAAGCATATGAAGCAGGTGACAAGGACGAAATTGAACGCTGTCGTAAGTCACTCCTAGCCAGCGTTAAGCGCTTTGCTAAGGATATCAGGAACAAGTATATAGCCCCACCTCGGACGACTAATTTTGGAGTCTTGTTTGTTCCGACAGAAGGTCTCTACTCAGAAATCGTCCGCAATCCGGTCTTCTTTGATGATTTGAGACGGGAAGAGCAGATTATTGTCGCAGGGCCAAGTACCTTGTCGGCTCTGCTTAACTCTCTATCAGTTGGCTTCAAAACTCTCAATATCCAAAAGAGTGCTGACCATATTAGCAAGACTCTTGCCAGTGTCAAGACCGAGTTTGCCAAGTTTGGTGGCATTCTGGTCAAGGCACAAAAACATCTCCAACATGCCTCTGGCAATATTGATGAATTATTAAACCGTCGTACCACAGCTATTGAGCGGACGCTCCGTCACATTGAGTTATCAGAAGGTGAGCCTGCGCTTGATCTACTCCATTTCCAAGAAGATGAGGAAGAATATGAAGATTAGTCACATGAAAAAAGATGAGCTGTTTGAAGGCTTTTACCTAATCAAATCAGCTGATTTGAGACAGACACGAGCTGGGAAAAACTACCTAGCCTTTACCTTCCAAGATGATAGTGGCGAGATTGAGGGGAAACTCTGGGATGCCCAACCTCATAACGTTGAGGCCTTTACCGCAGGTAAGGTTGTTCACATGAAAGGGCGCCGAGAAGTTTATAACAACACCCCTCAGGTCAATCAAATTACTCTCCGCCTGCCTCAACCTGGTGAACCAAATGATCCAGCTGATTTCAAGGTCAAGTCGCCAGTTGATGTCAAGGAAATCCGTGACTACATGTCGCAGATGATTTTCAAAATAGAAAATCCTGTTTGGCAACGAATTGTCCGAAATCTCTACACCAAGTACGATAAGGAATTTTACTCTTATCCAGCTGCTAAGACCAACCACCATGCCTTTGAAACGGGATTGGCCTATCATACGGCGACCATGGTGCGTTTAGCAGATGCCATTAGTGAGGTCTATCCTCAGCTCAATAAGAGCCTGCTCTATGCAGGAATTATGCTACATGACTTGGCTAAAGTTATCGAGTTGACGGGACCAAACCAGACAGAGTATACAGTGCGAGGCAATCTCCTTGGACATATCGCTCTGATCGATAGTGAAATTACTAAGACGGTTATGGAACTCGGCATCGATGATACAAAGGAAGAAGTCGTTTTGCTCCGCCACGTCATCCTCAGCCACCACGGTTTATTAGAGTATGGAAGTCCGGTTCGTCCACGTATCATGGAGGCAGAGATTATCCATATGATTGATAATCTGGATGCTAGTATGATGATGATGTCAACAGCTCTGGCTTTGGTGGATAAAGGAGAGATGACCAATAAAATCTTCGCTATGGACAATCGTTCTTTCTATAAACCAGATTTAGATTAATAATTTAAGAAAAACGAGCATTTTTTAGGGCAAGAATGTTCGTTTTTTTATGTGAATATGGTATAATAGATAAAATATCAAAATTAAATGAAGTGGGAAATAGAAATGAAATTAAGAAGAAGTGATCGGATGGTTGTCATTTCCAACTATTTGATTAATAATCCTTATAAACTAACTAGTCTCAATACTTTTGCTGAAAAGTATGAATCTGCTAAATCATCTATCTCAGAAGATATCGTCATTATCAAACGTGCCTTTGAGGAAATCGAAATCGGCCACATCCAGACAGTTACTGGGGCTGGTGGAGGTGTCATCTTCACACCATCAATCTCAAGCCATGATGCCAAGGAAATGGTTGAGGACTTGCGTGCCAAGTTGTCAGAAAGTGACCGTATCTTGCCAGGTGGTTATATCTATCTGTCTGATTTGCTTAGCACACCAGCCATCTTGAAAAATATTGGTCGCATTATTGCCAAGAGCTTTATGGACCAAAAAATTGATGCGGTTATGACAGTAGCGACCAAGGGTGTGCCACTTGCAAATGCAGTTGCCAATGTCCTAAATGTTCCTTTTGTCATTGTGCGCCGTGACTTGAAAATTACCGAAGGTTCAACTGTCAGCGTCAACTATGTATCCGGTTCAAGTGGTGACCGCATTGAGAAAATGTTCCTTTCAAAACGCAGTCTCAAGGCAGGAAGTCGAGTCTTAATCGTAGATGACTTCTTGAAAGGTGGCGGAACGGTCAATGGGATGATCAGTCTTTTGCGTGAGTTTGATTCTGAACTAGCTGGTGTCGCAGTCTTTGCGGACAATGCCCAAGAAGAACGTGAAAAGCAGTTTGACTACAAGTCACTCTTGAAGGTAACCAATATTGATGTCAAGAACCAAGCCATCGATGTTGAGGTTGGCAATATCTTTGACGAAGATAAATAAGAGATAGAACCAAAGGTTGGAACGATTGTCCCAGCCTTTCTTTGCAAATAGAATAGAAGGAAGCTTATGAAAACACCATTTATCAATAGAGAAGAGTTAGAAGCGATTGTTGCTGAGTTCCCAACTCCCTTTCACTTGTATGATGAGAAGGGGATTCGTGAGAAGGCAAGAGCTGTCAACCAAGCCTTTTCGTGGAACAAGGGTTTTAAGGAATATTTTGCAGTTAAGGCTACTCCGACTCCAGCAATTTTGAAAATCCTTCAAGAGGAAGGTTGTGGCGTGGACTGTTCTAGTTATGTAGAGCTTTTGATGAGCCATAAACTGGACTTTCCAGGTTCTGAGATTATGTTCTCTTCAAACAATACGCCAGACAAGGAATATGCCTATGCGCGTGAATTAGGTGCGACCATTAACTTGGATGCTTTTGAAGATATTGAACATTTAGAGCGAGCGGCAGGCATTCCAGAAATTATCTCTTGTCGTTACAATCCTGGCGGTGTTTTTGAACTGGGAACAGATATCATGGACAATCCTGGAGAAGCCAAGTTTGGCATGACTAAGGACCAGCTCTTTGAAGCCTTTGCCATCTTGAAGGAAAAAGGAGCCAAGACTTTTGGGATTCACTCCTTCCTAGCGTCCAATACCGTGACCCATCTCTATTATCCAGAGTTGGCTCGTCAGCTTTTTGAATTGGCTGTTGAAATCAAGGAAAAGTTGGGCATTTCGCTAGACTTTATCAATCTTTCTGGCGGCATTGGTGTCAATTATCGTCCAGACCAAGAGCCGAACGATATCGCCTTGATTGGTGAGGAAGTTCGTAAGGTGTATGAAGAGGTTCTTACACCAGTAGGTCTTGGTCAGGTCAAGATTTTTACCGAATTGGGTCGTTTTATGCTAGCCCCTCACGGTGCTTTGGTCACAAGAGTCACTCATAAGAAAAAAACCTACCGTACTTATCTGGGTGTGGATGCATCAGCAGTCAACCTCATGCGTCCAGCTATGTATGGAGCCTACCACCATATTACTAACGTGACTCATCCAGATGGACCAGCTGAAGTGGTAGATGTGGTTGGTTCACTCTGTGAAAATAATGATAAATTTGCAGTGAATCGCGAACTGCCTCATACAGAAATCGGTGATTTGCTGGTAATTCATGATACAGGTGCACACGGTTTTTCAATGGGCTACCAGTACAACGCCAAACTTCGTTCTGCGGAAATCCTCTATACTGAAGAAGGTAAAGCTCGCCAAATCCGCCGTGCAGAGCGCCCTGAGGACTATTTTGCAACCTTGTATGGCTTTGATTTTGAAGAATAATCTGAGAATAGATTGAAAATGAAATTGAAAAACAGATTGCTTTCTAAAAAATAGGCAAAAATCTTGTTTTTCCTTCAAGTCGTGATATAATAAAACTATAAAACGTTTTCAAGGAAGGTAACGATATGTCTGAAGAAACAATTGATTATGGACAAGTGACAGGAATGGTGCATTCGACAGAAAGCTTTGGTTCGGTAGATGGGCCTGGTATTCGCTTTATTGTCTTTTTGCAGGGCTGTCACATGCGTTGCCAGTATTGCCACAATCCAGACACTTGGGCTATGGAGTCCAATAAATCACGTGAACGCACAGTAGATGATGTCTTGGCAGAGGCCTTGCGCTACCGCGGTTTCTGGGGAAATAAGGGCGGTATTACAGTCAGTGGGGGAGAAGCGCTCTTGCAGATTGATTTCCTGATTGCCCTCTTCACCAAGGCTAAGGAACAAGGAATCCACTGTACTTTGGATACTTGTGCCCTTCCTTTCCGTAATAAACCACGCTACCTTGAAAAGTTTGACAAACTCATGGCAGTCACTGACTTGGTTCTCTTGGATATCAAGGAAATCAACGAAGAACAGCACAAGATTGTCACTAGTCAAACCAATAAAAACATCTTGGCCTGTGCCCAGTATCTATCAGATATTGGAAAACCTGTCTGGATTCGCCACGTGCTAGTTCCGGGATTAACAGATAGAGATGATGACTTGATTGAACTTGGTAAGTTCGTCAAGACCCTCAAAAATGTTGATAAGTTTGAAATCCTGCCTTATCACACCATGGGTGAGTTCAAGTGGCGTGAACTGGGAATTCCATATTCCCTCGAAGGGGTCAAACCACCAACAGCAGATCGCGTGAAAAATGCTAAAAAACTCATGGATACCGAAAGTTATCAAGACTATATGAAACGTGTACATGGATAAAAAAGAAGCCTGATAGAAACATCGGGCTTTTAAGTTTACACAAATCTAGATAATTAAATGAAACAAAATTTTATACTCTTCGAAAATCAAATTCAAACTACGTCAGCGTCGCCTTACCGTACTCAAGTACAGCTTGCGGCTAGCTTCCTAGTTTGCTCTTTGATTTTCATTGAGTATTAAATCTTTTGACTCTTGAAATTCTGAAAAAAATCCGAAAAAGAATGTGTAAGATATAGTTACTTTTAGAAATATTAAATAGAATAGGAGAACATCATGGAACAAAGTATTGCTATTAAAAATTTATGTAAGTCATATGGACAAACTCAAATTTTAAAAGATATTTCTTTTGAAGCAAAAGCAGGTAGAGTGACTGCTTTCCTGGGTCCAAATGGAGCTGGTAAAAGTTCAACATTACGTATTTTATTAGGATTAGACAAAGCAACATCTGGTCTTACCAAAATTGGAGATCAAACTTATAAGGAATTAAAATTTCCTCTAAAGACTGTAGGAGCTTCATTTGACAGTGTAGGAGCTCCTGATGATCGGACTGTTTATCAACATTTGAAAATTGTTGCTGCTAGTAATGGGATATCCAGTCAGCGAATTGATCAAGTCTTGGATATGGTGGATATTAGCCATAAGAAAAAATCTAAAATTGGGAAATTATCATTAGGAGAAGGACAACGCTTGGGAATTGCAACAGCTCTATTAGGAAATCCTCAATATCTGATATTGGATGAACCGACTAATGGGTTGGATCCAAGAGGAATTCGGTGGTTTAGAGAGTTTATAAAAAAACAAGCTCAAGAAGGAAAGACAGTCTTGCTATCATCTCATATATTATCGGAAGTGGAAGCAGTAACAGATGATGTAGTTATCATAAATAAAGGAAAAGTTCTTATAAAAGGCACTTTACAAGAAGTGATGAAAAATCTTTCTTCACTAGAAGAAGTCTTCTTTAGTTTAACAGAGGGAGGAAAGTGACATGGCACTTATATACTCTCTTCATTCTGAAATATTGAAATTGCTTTATAGGAGAGCTACTCATGTTGTATTATTCTTGATACTGGTATTTCAAACGTTTTTAGCAAATATTGGTGCTTCTCAAATTGCTTCAGTTGGTATCCATGCTACACCAGAGACAAATCCAGAATTAGCAGAAGCTATACCTCCTATTGAATTTTTAGGTTTTGATGTCACTTTATTTGGTGTTTTTATTATGATTATCCTAGGCTCAATTTACGGAGCCGAGGAGTATAAATGCTCTGCTATTCGTACAAGTCTCCTCTCTATTACAAATCGAAGTACTTTCCTAGTTTCAAAAACATTAGTTTGGCTTGTATTTTCTTTTTTCATTTCCTTTCTATCAATATTCCTTACGATTAACATGACACATTATGTTTTAGGACAAGATGGCTTATTGCTTTTTTCACTAAATGGAACAGTTTGGTTCTATATATTTTTAGCCAGTATAGCTTGGACTTTGTTGGGACTGCTAGCCTATATTATGGCTTTGACATTTAAAACAGCCATTGTTCCTCTATTATTTTTGCTTCCTCAAGTCTACAATTTAGGAACATTTTTAGCAAACTATATATCGGTTGCAAAATTTCTTCCAGTTGCATTGGGGCAAGGATTGATTGCTACATCTCCTCAAATTTTAGAACATAATAGTTTACAACATATTTTACTTTTACTTTGTTGGAACTTCTCATTCTTAGCTTTAGCAATTTACCGCTTACTTAAGTCAGATATTGGAGGAGGTGAATAAGTTGAAAGAGCAACTTAAAAGTGAGTATCTCAAGTTTATGATGAATCCTTGGCACTGGTTGATTATAGGTGCTCTATTACTGTGTGTTCCAGCGTTAGTTATTTTTTTAAATAATAAGCCAGACCAGTTGACCCTACAGTTTGTTTTGGAACAGCTACTGCAAAGTCTCTATTTAGGACAGGCAGGCTTCATTAGTCTAGCAGTCCTATTTATAGGTCAAGAATTTACAGGTTCTAGCCTTCGTACAAGTTTTCTTACATGTCCAAATCGTTTAAAATTTATAATATGTAAACTATCTATTGTATTATGTATGGAAATTGTATTATTGGTTGCTGTAATATCATTATGTATACTAATCGCCCATGGATACTACAATATTAATCTTTTTAGCAATATTAAACATGTTCTAACAATTCTATTTCCAGCTTGTATTTCTATTCTAACCTTCGCTCTTTTAAGTGGTATTTTTGTATTTATTTCCCAGTCTTTTATCTTAATTTTGGGAATCAGTTTATCCCTTTTATTGGGGTTGGGGCAAATGTTATTACAATTCAGTTCTTTTTTTAGAAATTTACCATTACTAGCTAGTATGAATTGTTTTTATATCTATCCATTGTCTCTTTATTATCCAGTGTGGCAAGGCTTAGGGATACAAATAGTTTGGTTATTAATTGTTTTTGTATTTGCTACACTGATACTAATAGGAAGAAATGTAGGCTAAAGACAGGGGATGTCCTGTCTTTTTCTCGGTTAGTGCTATAATATAGTTAGGAGGGTGAGTTATGGCTTATAAAATTTTGGTGGTAGATGATGATCTTGCTATTCTTCGCCTAATAAAAAAAGTACTAGAATATGAAAAATATGAAGTAGTCATACGAAATAAGATAGAAGAGATTGATCTTTGTGATTTTACAGGATTTGACTTGATTTTATTAGATATTATGATGCCTGTTAGTGGTTTAGAAATCTGTCAGATGATTCGTGAACAGATAACTGTTCCTATCTGTTTTATAACTGCCAAGGATATGGATGAAGATTTAGTAGCTGGAATTAATGCGGGTGCTGATGATTATATTATGAAGCCCTTTAGTATGCAAGAATTGTTAGCACGTGTTAAAATGCACTTGCGTCGTGAAGAACGAAATAAAGGAAATGTTCATCAAATAAAGATTGGGAAGCTTATACTATATACGGATAGTAAGGAACTATTTGTAAACGATGATAAGATTGCTCTGACAAGGAGGGAATTTGATATAGTGAATCTTTTGGCAAGCACCCCAAGTAAAATATATTCTATTGAGGAAATTTATAATTATCTATATCCACAAAGTTCAGAAGCTCTTTTACGTTCGGTTTCAGAGTACATTTATCAAATTCGTCAAAAGCTGAAACCTTATCAATTAAATCCAATTAAAACCTTGTACGGTGGAGGATATCAATGGGTAGAATCAAAAGTTTTAGACAATTAATTCGAGAAACCTGTTGGAGAATTATTTGGCAGTTTAGTCTTGGCTTACTAATGGCCTATCTTATTCCCTTAGCTTCAGTATCTATACAAATAAATGAAGACGGGAAACCTCTAAAAAATAGTGGTGTTCTATCAATTTTTTTCAATGTGTCATCATGGATATATATTTGTGTTTTATTGATTGTTCTAATAAGTTATCACATTGGAAAATTGTTGAAAAAACTGAGTTATGAAATGACTTTGATTTATGAAAATAGTATGTGGTTGGAGAGGGGATGTACAGAAAGTTTAACGGTTAAAGAATTTCATGAGACAGGAAATCGGCTTATTGTGATGCAAGATAGAATTCGACAATTAATAGTTGATGAGAAACAGCAGAAAGAAGATTTGATGTTTCAAGTTTCAGCAGCTTCCCATGATTTAAAAACTCCCTTAACCATTATTAGGGGAAATGTGGAATTTTTGCAGGCGATAACTGAAAACGACCAATCTCAAGAATGCTTAGCAGATATAGAAAGAGCTAGTCAACAGTTACTAGATTATTTCAATCAATTGATTCACTATTCTAAAACCTATTATGATGATGAGACAGGTTGGACGGAGTATTCCTCTTCAGATTTTATCAATGAATTAGAGAAAGAAGTCTCTTTTTTGATAAAAAATCAGATGAAGTTTTCTTTTGAACAAAATGTGAAAGGAACTGAAAACTATTATATAAATCCATCTCTTCTGATTCGTGCGATACAAAATATTTTAACAAATGCTTTGGAGTATGCAGATAAACAGAATCCTAAAATTAAAATTAGGGTAGAGCAAGAGGGGAAGGAATTGAAAATAGGTATATGGAATAATGGTTCGGAATTTCCAGAGGAAGTTTTAACTAATTTTGGAAAGCTCTTTTATCGTATGGATAAAGCTAGATCGGTTAAAGAGCAACATTATGGTATTGGACTTAGTTTTGTATGTAGGGTTGCAAAACTACACAAAGGCCGAGTTGAGCTTAGAAATAGAGACGCGGGAGCAGAAGTTTTAATAACTGTGAATTGTATTAAATCATAGTGATTTACTTGTTAATTTATGATTGAATAGTTTTTATATGTGAGCTTTTAAACTATTTAACTTTTTCGACTAGTATAAGATGTAACGGTAGATAATAAAAACGAATGATGATATCTAGTTGATGAAAACTATTTATCATTCATTCGTTTTTTAATTATTGGATAATTTACGTAGCTTTATCTCGAACGTTGTTTTCCAGCGTTGCGATTTTTGTGTTTTTTCTTGTTTGTGATGGCAGTTGGTTGTTCAGGGGTAACGTCTTTTCGTCCACTTGGTGTAGAGAAAGCACGTGCTTTTGGTGGGTTCTTGGCTAGTTCTTCACGGACTTTTTTGCGAAGTTTTGGACGAACGATATAGTTGACGATAAACTGTTGGAGAATCATCATGAAACCACCGACAACCCAGTAAAGTGTGACACTAGCTGGTGAGAAGAGGGAGAAGACGACGATCATGAGTGGGCTCATGTAAATCATTTTCTTGATTTGTTCTCTTTGCATTTCATCTTCTACTCCGTGAAGTGAAAGGAGTGATTGAAGGTAGTAAAGAATACCAGCGCAGGCAACCAAAATCATACTTGGAGAACCTAGAGGAATTCCTAGGTAGCTTGCTTGAGCAACACCTTCAGTATGTTGGGCAGCAAAGTAGATAGCTGAGAAGAAAGGCATTTGAAGGAGGATAGGGAAACATCCTACACCACCAAACATGCTGATACCGTGCTCTTTTTGAGCAGCAAAGAGAGCTTGTTGGGCTTCGAGTTTTTCTTCTTGAGTAGTTGCTTCTTTGAGACGTGTTTGGTGTGGCTCAAGGACGTGCTTGAGGGCGTTCATCTTTTCAGAGTGAAGCGTCGCCTTCCATGATTGGTAGATACCAAGTGGCAAGATAATCAAGCGCACGATAATGGTTACGATGATGATACCAACCCCAAAACCAAGTCCCTTGTCATTGGCGAAGTACTTGATAGCTTCAGCCATAGGCGCTCCGATAGTATTCCAAATAAATCCTGTTGGCTGGCCTGTGGCTTTATCGACATTGACACAGCCAGTTAAGACTAGCAACATAGCCACTCCCATAGCTGAGAGTGCAAAACGTTTAATAGATTTCACTGTTTTTATTCCTTCTTTAAAAATTATACCTTTCTATTCTACTGTTTTTTTACAAAATATACAATAGTTCTAGAGACCTAATTTGCGATTTTGAAGTCAGGGTAGGGAGGAAAGTTGCTTAGTTTGACATCTAAGTAGCTGACTTTTGAAAAAGGTGTGGGTCCTTTTCGGATTTCTTGGATAAATTTTGCCATGATAGCAGATGAGTCTGCTTGGGCTAAAATTTCCACTGTGCCATCGTCGTTATTCCATACTCGACCTGTGATGCCACCAATTTCAAGTGCCAAGCTGTAAACACCCCAACGAAAGCCGACTCCCTGTACCCTACCTTGGGCAATCATTCTAACCTTTTGCATACAAAACCCCTTTGATTGTGTTATAATATTTCTATGACTATTATAACCTCAAAAGCCAATTCTGTGGTAAAAAATGCCAAGAAATTACACCAAAAAAAATACCGCAAGTCTGCCTATTTGATTGAAGGCTGGCACTTGTTTGAAGAAGCTGTCCAAGCTGGAGTGACGATTGAAAAAATCTTTGCTATAGAAAATTACCGAGATCAGTTAGCTGCTTTTCCGCAAACTGTCTGGGTATCAGAGGATATTTTGCTAGATTTGGCGGATTCTCAGACTCCACAGGGAATTGTTGCCGTGGTTCAAAAAGAAGAAGTAGGGCAAGCTGACTTTAGTCAGGGCAAGTTCTTGTTTTTGGAAGATGTGCAAGATCCTGGTAATGTGGGAACTATCATTCGAACTGCGGATGCAGCAGGCTTTACTGGAGTAATTGTTTCAGATAAGTCGGCAGATATCTACAGTCTCAAGACCTTACGTTCCATGCAAGGCAGTCATTTTCATCTGCCCATTTACCGGATGTCTAGTCAAGCGCTTCTTAAGGAGACCAAAGAGGCAGCTATCCCAGTGCTGGCAACAACCCTATCTAAAGATTCTGTTGATTACAGAGAACTGCCTCCTATAGAAAATTTTGTACTAGTTATGGGGAATGAGGGTCAAGGAATTAGTCCCCTCATGGCTGAAAGTGCAGACCAGTTGATTCACATTAGCATGAAGGGGCAGGCAGAGAGTTTGAATGTTGCCGTTGCAGCCGGTATTTTAATTTTCCATTTAAGCTAATTTTAACTTTCTTTGTTATAATCAAGGAAAGATATTCATTGAAAAGGAGAAAAGATGAATCACACTATTATTCATGACCGCGCAGGTCTCAATCAATTTTACGCTAAGGTTTATGCCTTTGTTGGTCTGGGGATCGGACTATCTGCTTTGGTATCAGGCCTTATGTTGACGGTCTTTCAATCTCAGTTGGTTTACTTTTTGATGCAGGGGCGTCTCTGGTTGACCATTGCTACTTTTGCAGAGTTGGCCTTGGTTTTCGTTGCCAGTAGCATGGCCTTAAAGAATAGTCCAGCGGCTCTTCCAGTATTTTTACTTTACTCAGTATTAAACGGCTTTACACTCAGTTTTGTGGTGGCCTTCTATACTCCAGGTACAGTTTTATCTGCCTTTGTGTCGAGCGCCCTTCTCTTCTTTGTCATGGCGGCAGTTGGCATGTTCACCAAGAAAGACTTGAGCGGGCTTGGTCGAGCGATGATGGCGGCTCTTATCGGTTTGCTGATTGCCATGGTAGTTAATATTTTCTTGGCTAGCGGTTTCTTTGATTATATGATTAGCGTAGCCATGGTTTTGGTTTTCTCAGGGCTGATTGCTTCAGATAACCAAAAAATTCGCTATGCCTATGAGCAATCACAAGGTCGTGTAGCGACAGGTTGGGTTGTGTCAATGGCTCTTAGTATCTATCTTGATTTTATCAATCTTTTCCTAAGTATTTTACGTATCTTTGGTCGCAATGACTAGAAGGTCCCTAACATCAGTGTTCGAAGGAGCACTGATTTTTTTCGTATTTGCTCTTTTCTTTTCTTGGAAATAGGTGTATAATGCTTTTAATTAATTTTTTGAGGAGTAGTTTATGAAGAAAAGTTTTATCCATCAACAAGAAGAGATTTCCTTTGTCAAAAACACTTTTACCCAGTATTTGAAAGATAAGTTAGAAGTTGTCGAAGTTCAAGGTCCTATCTTGAGCAGGGTCGGCGACGGGATGCAGGATAATTTATCAGGTGTGGAGAATGCCGTATCGGTCAAGGTTCTCCAAATCCCTGATGCTACTTATGAAGTTGTGCACTCACTTGCTAAATGGAAACGCCATACTTTGGCCCGTTTTGGTTTCGGTGAGGGTGAAGGTCTCTTCGTCCACATGAAGGCCCTTCGTCCAGACGAAGATTCGCTGGATGCGACCCACTCTGTTTATGTTGACCAGTGGGACTGGGAGAAAGTTATCCCAAATGGTAAACGGAATATCGCTTATCTAAAAGAAACAGTTGAGAAGATTTACAAGGCTATTCGCCTTACTGAGCTAGCTGTTGAAGCCCGCTATGACATCGAATCAATCTTGCCAAAACAGATTACTTTCATCCATACAGAAGAGTTGGTAGAACGCTACCCAGACTTGACTCCTAAAGAGCGTGAAAATGCTATCTGTAAAGAATTTGGAGCAGTCTTCTTGATTGGTATCGGTGGTGAATTGCCAGACGGTAAACCGCACGATGGACGTGCGCCAGACTACGATGACTGGACAAGTGAGTCTGAAAATGGTTACAAGGGTCTGAATGGAGATATTCTTGTCTGGAATGAGTCTTTAGGTGGAGCCTTTGAATTGTCCTCTATGGGGATTCGTGTTGATGAAGAAACGCTTCGCCGTCAGGTTGCCATTACAGGTGATGAAGACCGTTTAGAATTGGAATGGCACAAGGCTTTGTTGAATGGCCTATTCCCATTGACAATCGGTGGAGGAATTGGACAATCTCGGATGGCCATGTTCCTACTTCGCAAGAAACACATCGGAGAAGTGCAAACAAGTGTTTGGCCTCAAGAAGTCCGCGATACTTACGAAAATATTTTGTAGAGAATCGAACCGCAAGGTTCGGTTTTCTTTCTCTTTTTGCCCATAATTTGGTATAATAAACGGTATGAAAATCGTATCAGGAATCTATGGGGGGCGTCCCCTCAAGACACTAGAAGGAAAGACGACAAGACCCACTTCGGATAAGGTTAGGGGAGCTATTTTTAATATGATTGGTCCCTACTTTGAAGGGGGACGAGTCTTGGACCTTTATGCAGGTAGTGGTGGTTTATCTATCGAGGCAGTCTCGCGTGGCATGTCCAGCGCTGTTTTGGTGGAGCGAGACCGTAAGGCTCAGACCATCGTGGCTGAAAATATTCAGATGACCAAGGAAGTTGGAAAATTTCAACTCCTCAAGATGGATGCGGAACGAGCCTTGGAACAGATATCTGGGGAATTTGACCTCATTTTCTTAGACCCTCCTTATGCCAAGGAACAAATCGTAGCAGATATTGAAAAAATGGCTGAGAAAGAGCTTTTTTCTGAAGATGTCATGGTCGTGTGTGAGACAGATAAGGCCGTTGAACTTCCAGAAGAAATTGCCTGCCTGGGCATCTGGAAGGAAAAGATTTATGGAATTAGTAAGGTGACAGTCTATGTCAGATAAGATTGGCTTATTCACAGGCTCATTTGATCCGATGACAAACGGGCATCTGGATATCATTGAACGGGCTAGCAAACTCTTTGATAAGCTCTATGTGGGTATTTTTTTTAATCCTCACAAACAAGGATTTCTCCCTATCGAAAATCGTAAACGAGGGCTAGAAATGGCTTTGAAACATTTGGAAAATGTTGAAGTTGTGTCTTCTCATGATGAATTGGTGGTTGATGTTGCAAAAAGACTGGGGGCTACTTGTCTAGTGCGGGGGTTGAGGAATGCAGCGGATTTGCAATATGAAGCCAGTTTTGATTACTACAACCATCAGCTGTCTCCTAATATAGAGACCATTTATTTACATAGCCGACCTGAACATCTCTATATCAGTTCATCAGGTGTTAGAGAGCTTTTGAAGTTTGGTCAGGATATTGCCTGCTATGTTCCTGATAGTATTTTGGAGGAAATAAGAAATGAAAAAAAAGATTAGATGGCCCTTATATGTCATTGCGGCCTTAATTGTGACTTTCTTGGCATTTGTAGTGCCCTTGCCCTACTATATAGAAGTTCCAGGTGGTTCGGAAGATATTCGCCAAGTCCTTAAAGTAAATGACACAGAAGATAAGGAAGCTGGTGCCTATCAATTCGTTACGGTTGGTGTCCAACATGCCACTTTAGCTCATATGATTTATGCATGGTTGACGCCTTTTACAGATATTCGTAGTGCTCAGGAGACTACAGGTGGCTCTTCCGATGTTGAATTTATGCGGATCAATCAATTCTACATGCAAACATCGCAAAATATGGCCAAATATCAAGGGCTAAAAACAGCTGGTAAAGATATCGAACTCAAATACCTTGGGGTTTATGTCTTGACTGTGACGGATAATTCGACCTTTAAAGGGATTCTCAACATCTCTGATACGGTCACAGCAGTCAATGATCAAACCTTTGACAGTTCCAAAGACTTGATTGATTACGTCAATTCTCAAAAACTAGGGGACTCCGTCAAGGTCACCTATGAAGAGGATGGGCAAACCAAGTCTGCAGAAGGTAAGATTATCACCTTGGAAAATGGCAAAAATGGGATTGGAATCGGCTTGATTGACCGTACAGAAGTGACCAGTGATGTCCCAATTCGCTTTTCAACAGCTGGTATCGGTGGTCCAAGTGCAGGTCTCATGTTTAGTCTGGCCATCTATACCCAAATAGCTGACCCTGGCCTTCGTAATGGCCGTATTGTTGCCGGTACAGGAACCATTGACCGTGATGGGAATGTGGGGGACATTGGAGGTATTGATAAGAAAGTTGTAGCTTCGGCTAGAGAAGGTGCTGCGATTTTCTTTGCTCCAGATAACCCTGTTAGCGAAGAAGAACAAAAAGCGCATCCGGATGCGAAAAATAACTACCAAACAGCCCTAGAAGCAGCCAAAACAATCAAGACAGATATGAAAATCGTGCCTGTTAAAACCCTACAAGATGCAATTGATTACTTGAAAAACAATCCCTAGTTTTTAAGTGAAGTTTCTAAACTAGCGCACAAACAGAGAAGATGGTATAATAGTCAAATGGTTCAATTATTATTCACTCTAAGCAGTCATATGCTCTTTATTTATGTGAGTTTTTACCTTTTAAAGGATCTTGTTAGATGGGAAAAGGTTTTAAAAGTGACAACTGAGAATACAGGAAAAGTTCGTTTACTAGTAGCCTTTTTCAGTATTGTAATGGGCTACATCATGAGTTCTTTCTTTATCAGCCTATATCAGTTGTGGCAAGAAGCGCTTAGAGGATTATTATAAAATCAAGAATAAAGGAAATAAGTATGGAAAAAATTGTGGTTCAAGGTGGCGATAATCGTCTGGTAGGAAGTGTTACGATCGAAGGAGCAAAGAATGCAGTCTTGCCCTTGTTGGCAGCGACAATTCTAGCAAGTGAAGGAAAGACTGTTTTGCAGAACGTTCCTATCTTGTCAGATGTTTTCACTATGAATCAGGTGGTTCGTGGTTTAAATGCCAAGGTGGATTTTAATGAAGAAGATCATCTTGTTGAGGTGGACGCGACTGGCGATATCACTGAGGAAGCTCCTTACAAGTATGTCAGCAAGATGCGTGCATCTATTGTTGTCTTGGGACCAATTCTTGCCCGTGTAGGTCATGCCAAGGTATCCATGCCAGGTGGTTGTACGATTGGTAGCCGCCCTATTGATCTGCATTTGAAAGGTCTAGAAGCTATGGGGGCTAAGATTAGTCAGACAGCTGGTTATATCGAAGCCAAGGCTGATCGCTTACATGGAGCTCATATCTACATGGACTTCCCAAGTGTTGGTGCTACGCAGAACTTGATGATGGCAGCGACTCTAGCTGATGGGGTGACAGTGATTGAAAATGCTGCGCGTGAGCCTGAGATTGTTGACCTAGCCATTCTCCTCAATGAAATGGGAGCTAAGGTTAAGGGTGCTGGTACAGAGACCATTACCATTACCGGTGTTGAGAAACTTCATGGTACGACTCACAATGTAGTCCAAGACCGTATCGAAGCAGGAACCTTTATGGTAGCTGCTACCATGACTGGTGGTGATGTCTTGATTAAAGACGCTGTCTGGGAGCACAACCGTCCCTTGATTGCCAAGTTGCTTGAAATGGGAGTGGAAGTGACAGAGGAGACTGAAGGGATTCGAGTTCGCTCTCAACTAGAAAATCTAAAAGCTGTTCATGTGAAAACCTTGCCCCACCCAGGATTTCCAACAGATATGCAGGCTCAATTTACAGCCTTGATGACCGTCGCAAAAGGGGAATCAACTATGGTGGAGACAGTTTTCGAAAATCGTTTCCAACATCTAGAAGAAATGCGTCGCATGGGCTTGCACTCTGAGATTATCCGTGATACAGCTCGTATTGTTGGTGGTCAACCTTTGCAGGGGGCAGAAGTTCTTTCAACTGACCTTCGTGCCAGCGCAGCCTTGATTTTGACTGGTTTGGTAGCACAAGGAGAAACTGTAGTTGGTAAATTGGTTCACTTGGATAGAGGTTACTACCGTTTCCATGAGAAGTTGGCGCAGCTAGGTGCTAAGATTCAGCGGATTGAGGCAAGTGATGAAGATGAATAAGAAATCAAGCTACGTAATCAAGCGTTTACTTCTAGTCATTTTGGTACTGTTTTTGGGTGCTTTAGCCCTAGGAATCGGTTTAATGGTAGGTTATGGAATCTTGGGCAAGGGTCAAGATCCATGGGCTATCCTGTCTCCGGCAAAATGGCAGGAATTAATTCATAAATTTACAGGAAATTAGGCTGGAGAACCAGTCTTTTTCTAGAGATAAGGAGAAAAATGGATAAAAAAACAAGACAGACACTGATCGGACTGCTAGTGTTATTACTCTTATCTGCGGGAAGCTATTATATCAAGCAGATGCAGTCGACAGCTAATAGTCCCAAAACCAAACTTAGTCAGAAAAAACAAGCGTCTGAAGCTCCTAGTCAAGCATTGGCAGAGAGTGTCTTAACAGACTCAGTCAAGAGTCAAATAAAAGGGAGTCTGGAGTGGAATGGCTCAGGTGCTTTTATCGTCAATGGTAATAAAACAAATCTAGATGCCAAGGTTTCAAGTAAGCCCTACGCTGATAATAAAACAAAGACAGTGGGCAAGGAAACAGTGCCAACCGTAGCAAATGCCCTCTTGTCTAAGGCTACTCGTCAGTACAAGAATCGTGAAGAAACTGGGAATGGTTCGACTTCTTGGACTCCTCCAGGCTGGCATCAGGTCAAGAATCTAAAGGGATCTTATACCCATGCGGTCGATAGAGGTCACTTGTTAGGCTATGCCTTAATCGGTGGATTGGATGGTTTTGATGCCTCGACAAGCAATCCTAAAAACATTGCTGTTCAAACAGCCTGGGCAAATCAGGCACAAGCCGAGGATTCGACTGGTCAAAACTATTATGAAAGCTTGGTGCGTAAAGCCTTAGACCAAAACAAGCGTGTCCGTTACCGTGTAACCCTTTACTATGCTACAAACGATGATTTAGTTCCTTCAGCTTCACAGATTGAAGCCAAGTCTTCAGACGGAGAATTGGAATTTAATGTTCTAGTCCCCAATGTTCAAAAGGGACTTCAACTGGATTACCGAACTGGAGAAGTGACTGTTACTCAGTAAAATATAAAATAAACTCCTATGTCCCTTGTGGATGTAGGAGTTCTTCTTTTTACTAGTTTCAGCAGGGCTACAATAGACATGGATACTCAATGAAAATCAAAGCGGAAACTAGGAAGTTAGCTGCAGGTTGCTCAAAACACTATTTTGAGGTTGTAGATGAAGCTGACGTAGTTTGAAGAGATTTTCGAAGAGTATGAGAAAAAATAATATGTACTAGATTAGATTTTGTGATATAATGAAGGATAAGATACTATTTTAGGAGAAGAACTATGGAAGACCCAAGTAGTCAGAATTTGTTGCTACAATTTGTTTTATTGTTTATCTTGACGGTGTTAAATGCCTTTTTCTCAGCCACAGAAATGGCCATGGTGTCACTAAACCGTGCGCGGGTTGAACAAAAGGCAGAAGAAGGAGATAGACGTTATATCCGTCTACTGAAGGTACTAGAAAATCCTAACCACTTTTTATCAACCATTCAAGTAGGGATTACCCTGATTACGATCTTATCTGGGGCGAGTTTGGCAGAAACTTTGGGACGAGAAATTGCATCTTGGCTTGGAAATGGCGAAACAGCTTATGCCATTGCAAGTTTTCTATCTTTAGCATTTTTGACTTATATTTCCATCGTTTTTGGGGAATTGTATCCTAAGAGAATCGCTCTTAATCTAAAGGATGCCTTGGCGATTCGTACAGCGCCAGTTATCATTGGACTTGGGAAACTAGTTAGTCCCTTTGTTTGGCTCTTGTCTGCATCTACCAATCTCTTGAGTCGCTTGACTCCTATGACCTTTGACGATGCTGACGAAAAAATGACCCGTGATGAAATTGAGTACATGCTGACAAATAGTGAAGAAACACTAGATGCTGACGAAATTGAAATGTTACAAGGAATCTTTTCACTGGACGAATTAATGGCCAGAGAAGTCATGGTTCCTCGAACGGATGCCTTTATGGTCGATATTCAGGATGATAGTCAAACCATCATCCAAAGTATTTTAAAACAAAATTATTCTCGTATCCCTGTCTATGATGGGGATAAGGACAATGTGATTGGGATTATTCATACCAAGAGTCTCCTTAATGCGGGCTTTGTGGACGGTTTTGACAATATTGTTTGGAAGAAAATCTTACAAGATCCTCTTTTTGTTCCTGAAACTATTTTTGTGGATGACTTGTTAAAAGAATTACGCAATACCCAAAGACAAATGGCGATTTTGTTAGATGAATACGGTGGAATGGCTGGTTTGGTGACACTTGAAGACCTCTTAGAGGAAATCGTTGGGGAAATCGATGACGAAACAGATAAGGCTGAAATCGAAGTTCATAAAATTGGAGAAGATACTTATATTGTTCAAGGTACCATGAATCTCAATGATTTTAATGACTACTTTGATGTTGAACTGGAAAGTGATGACGTTGATACCATCGCTGGTTACTATTTGACAGGAGTGGGGACCATTCCAACGACTGAAAAGCTCAGCTATGAGTTGGTAAGCCAAAACAAACAGCTTATCCTAACCAATGATAAAGTGAAAAATGGACGTGTTACCAAGGTAAAAGTCCAAATTACCGAAGTTGAAATAGAAGAAGAAACAGAGTAAACTAGAGGCTTTTGTCATCATGCGTGACAAAGCTTTTTTCAGTTGATTTTAAAAGGGAATAGTATCCTCGAAAAACTCAGTCCCCAAATCCGCCCCAAAACTTTTCTAAATCTATCCTTATTTATCCAAAGAAAAAGAAAAAAGCCCTTCAAATTGGGCTTTCTGTTCATGTGAAACCTGATAAATCAAGTTATAGAAGGCGGTAGACGGATTTGAACCGACGATCAAGCTTTTGCAGAGCCGTGCCTTACCACTTGGCTATACCGCCTTAACGTTTATTATTATACCTTGAAAATGATTTTCAGTCAATAGCTTTTTCAGATTTTTTGTGTCAATAAGCCTAAATATTCTGAAAATTCGTTTACTTTTCTTGAAATCTATGGTATAATTGATGATAACCTATACTTTATCAGAGGAGTAAATAAATGAAAAAAAGTAGAGTCTTTGTTGCAGCAGGAGTTGCTTTATTGGCAACAGGTGTGTTAGTAGCTTGTGGGAATTCAAAATCATCTGATTCGACAGCTCCAAAAACCTATGGCTATGTCTATTCGGCTGACCCAGAAACATTAGATTATATTATTTCTGGAAAAGAGAGTACGAAAGTGGCTACTTCAAACGGGATCGATGGCCTCTTCACAAATGACAAATACGGGAATTTGACTCCTGCGGTTGCAGAAGACTGGTCTGTATCAAAAGATGGATTGACATATACCTACAAAATTCGTAAAGGTGTCAAATGGATGACATCCGATGGTGAAGAATATGCCGAAGTGACTGCTAAAGACTTCGTGAATGGATTGAAACATGCGGCAGATAAGAAATCAGAAGCTCTATATCTAGCTGAAACTTCTGTTAAAGGTTTATCTGATTATTTGGCTGGGAATTCAAAAGATTTCTCTACAGTAGGTGTTAAAGCGGTTGATGACTATACTCTTGAGTATACTTTGAACCAACCAGAACCTTACTGGAACTCTAAGATGGTTTATTCAATTTTCTGGCCATTAAACGAAGAATTTGAAAAATCAAAAGGCTCTGATTTTGCTAAAGCGACAGATCCTACATCATTGCTATATAATGGACCTTTCTTGCTTAAAGGTTTGACTGCTAAATCTTCTATCGAATTTGCTAAGAACGAGCAGTACTGGGATAAAGAGAATGTTCATTTAGATACAGCAACACTTGCATATTTTGATGGTTCGGACCAAGAATCACTTGAGCGTAACTTTACAAGTGGAGCTTATAGTTTTGCTCGTCTTTACCCAACAAGTTCAAACTTCTCAAAGGTAGAGGAGTCATACAAGGATAATATTTTCTACACTCCGTCAGGAGCTGGTATTGGAGGTTTAGGTGTAAATATCGATCGACAAAATTACAAATATACATCTAAAACGACAGATGAAGAGAAAACATCTACTAAGAAAGCTCTTCTTAACAAAGACTTCCGCCAAGCCTTGAACTTTGCCTTTGACCGTACAGGTTATTCTGCTCAAGTTAACGGTAAAGAAGGTGCTCCTCTCGCAGTTCGTAATTTATTTGTGAAACCAGACTTTGTGACTGCAGGCGAAAAAACTTTCGGTGACTTGGTTGCTGAAAAAGTTAAGACTTATGGAGATGAGTGGAAAGATGTAAACTTTGCTGATGGTCAAGACGGTCTCTTTAACGCTGACAAAGCTAAAGCAGAATTTGCTAAAGCTAAAACTGCTCTGGAAGCAGAAGGTGTGAAATTCCCTATCCACTTGGATGTTCCAGTAGACCAAACCTCTAAAAACTTTGTCGCACGGATTCAGTCGTTCAAACAATCAGTTGAAAAAGTTTTAGGCGAAGAAAATGTTGTCATCGATATTCAACAAATTTCTAAAGATGAATTCTTTAATGCGACTTATTATGCTGCTAATGCGGCAGCTGAGGATTGGGATCTTTCAGGTGCGGTTGGATGGAATCCTGACTATGAAGATCCATCAACTTACCTTGATATCCTTAAATCAACTAATAGTGAGCAAACGAAAACTTATATGGGGTATGATGACCCATCAAATGCAGCTGCAGCTAAAGTTGGTGTGAAAGATTACGATAAATTGCTTGATGAAGCTGGAAAAGAAACAAGTGATCTTAACAAACGTTATGAAAAATATGCTGCTGCTCAAGCTTGGTTGACAGACAGTTCACTCTTCTTACCAGCTATGTCTTCTAGTGGTGCTGCACCATTCATTTCTCGTGTTGTACCATTCTCAGCTTCTTATAGCCAATCTGGAGACAAAGGTTCAAATCTCTACTTCAAATATATTCAGTTACAAGACAAAGTTGTAACAAAGGCTGATTATGAACAAGCTCGTGAGAAATGGATTAAAGAGAAAAAAGAATCAAACGAAAAAGTTCAAAAAGAATTGACTAAACACGTTAAATAAATAACTCTCAAGGGAACTTTCTCTCCATGAGGAGAAGGTTCTTTTGGGATTTAAAAAGGAAACGATATGAAGAAATATATTTTTATGCGTGTCTTGCGGTCATTGGTTTCTATCTTCTTAGTAACAACCTTGACTTACACGATTATCTATACAATGGTTCCTCGAAAATTGATTTTCAAACAGGATACCAACTATAACAAGATTGCGACAACTGCTGATAAGCGTGATAACTATGAGAACACTGTTTATGAGCGTATGGGCTATATCGAGTACTACGATACCAAGGAATTGCAAGAAAAAGCCAGCCAGATGGATGCCTCTGTAACAGTTGAAGCTAATGACACCAACAAGGCTATCTATGAAAAATACATCAAACAAATCGGTCATGGTTGGACCCTGGGAGAATTTACTGAAAGTGGCCAATTCTACGCTACACGTGAAATTCCAATTTTTGAACGTGTGTTTAAATTCTATGCAAACTTGCTTGATATCGACCACACAAACAAGATTCAGGACCCAGAAAATCCAAATTTGGAGCGTTATTTGCGTTTTGAAAATGATCCCGCTATCGGCTGGTCTCTGGTAGGTTCAGGGACTAAACACAAGTACCTCTTGTACTTCAATAGTCAGTTCCCATTTGTTCACCAAAACTTTGTGAACTTGAATTTGGGTGATTCATATCCAACTTATGCTAATACTCCTGTGCTTCAAGTTATCACACAAGGACAAGGTCAAACTAAGACATCAGAAGTGCAATTCCCAACTGGTAAGAAAACATCTTCAGTTAATATCTACTCAAGAACCTACAAATCGCCTAGTCAGGCTGATTCTCGTGAAGTAGCTAACTATGGGAAAGATGACCCATATACTGCTACTGAAAGCAACTACCAATATCCTTCTATGATTGCTAGCTCTGCAATCGTTGGATTGATCGGTTTGGTGATTTCTTATGCGATTGCCGTGCCACTTGGTTCAGCTATGGCTCGCTTCAAGAACACTTGGATTGATAGCTTCTCAACAGGGGCTTTGACCTTCTTGATGGCTCTTCCAACCATTGCTTTGGTTTACATTGTTCGTTTGATTGGATCATCAATTGGTCTTCCAGATTCATTCCCTATCTTGGGTGCTGGAGATTGGCGTTCGTATGTTTTACCAGCAGTTATCCTTGGTTTATTGGGTGCTCCTGGTACCGCTATTTGGATTCGTCGTTACATGATTGACTTGCAATCACAGGATTTTGTTCGTTTTGCTCGTGCAAAAGGTTTGTCTGAAAAAGAAATTTCAAACAAACACATCTTTAAAAATGCCATGGTTCCGCTGGTTTCAGGGATTCCTGGTGCTGTTATCGGGGTTATCGGTGGTGCAACCCTTACTGAAACAGTCTTCGCCTTCCCAGGTATGGGTAAAATGTTGATTGACTCTGTAAAAGCATCTAATAACTCTATGGTCGTAGGTCTTGTCTTCATCTTTACATGTATTTCTATCTTCTCACTTCTTTTGGGAGATATTTGGATGACTATTATTGACCCACGTATTAAATTGACTGAGAAAGGAGGCAAATAATGTCTACAATCGATAAAGAAAAATTTCAGTTTGTAAAACGTGACGATTTTGCCTCTGAAGCCATTGATGCGCCAGCTTATTCATACTGGGGTTCAGTGTTTAGACAATTTATGAAGAAGAAATCAACTGTAGTCATGTTGGGAATCTTGGTAGCTATCATTTTGATGAGTTTCATCTACCCAATGTTTTCTAAGTTTGATTTCAATGATGTCAGCAAAGTGAACGATTTTAGTGCTCGTTATATTAAGCCAAATGCTGAGCATTGGTTCGGTACTGACAGTAACGGTAAATCGCTCTTTGACGGTGTTTGGTTCGGAGCTCGTAACTCTATCCTCATTTCTGTGATTGCGACAGTGATTAACTTGGTTATCGGTGTCTTTGTCGGTGGTATTTGGGGAATTTCGAAATCAGTAGACCGTGTGATGATGGAAGTTTATAACGTCATCTCAAACATCCCATCTCTTTTGATTGTCATTGTCTTGACTTACTCAATCGGAGCTGGATTCTGGAATCTGATTTTTGCAATGAGTGTAACAACATGGATTGGGATTGCCTACTCAATTCGTATCCAAATCATGCGTTACCGTGACTTAGAGTACAACCTTGCTTCACGCACACTCGGAACTCCAACATACAAAATTGTCATTAAAAATATCATGCCACAATTGGTATCTGTTATTGTTACGACTACATCACAAATGCTTCCAGCATTTATCTCCTATGAAGCCTTTCTGTCATTCTTTGGACTTGGATTGCCTATTACAGTACCAAGTTTAGGTCGATTGATTTCAGATTATTCACAGAACGTAACAACAAATGCATACCTCTTCTGGATTCCATTGACAACTTTGGTCTTGGTATCCTTGTCACTTTTCGTAGTTGGTCAAAACCTAGCGGATGCTAGTGATCCACGTACACATAGATAGGAGTAGAAATGACAAAAGAAAAAAATGTAATTTTGACTGCTCGCGATATTGTCGTGGAATTTGACGTTCGTGACAAAGTATTGACAGCCATTCGCGGCGTTTCCCTTGAACTAGTTGAAGGAGAAGTATTAGCCTTGGTAGGTGAGTCAGGATCAGGGAAATCTGTTTTGACAAAGACTTTCACAGGTATGCTTGAAGAAAATGGTCGCATTGCCCAAGGAAGTATTGACTACCGTGGTCAGGACTTGACAGCCTTGTCTTCTCACAAGGATTGGGAACAAATTCGTGGTGCTAAGATTGCGACTATCTTCCAAGATCCAATGACTAGTTTGGACCCAATTAAAACAATTGGTAGTCAGATTACAGAAGTTATTGTAAAACACCAAGGAAAAACAGCTAAAGAAGCGAAAGAATTGGCCATTGACTACATGAATAAGGTTGGGATTCCTGACGCAGATAGACGTTTTGATGAATACCCATTCCAATATTCTGGAGGAATGCGTCAACGTATCGTTATTGCTATTGCCCTTGCCTGCCGACCTGATGTCTTGATCTGTGATGAGCCAACGACAGCCTTGGATGTGACCATCCAAGCTCAGATTATTGATTTGCTCAAATCTTTACAAAACGAGTACCATTTCACAACAATCTTTATCACCCACGACCTTGGTGTGGTAGCAAGTATTGCGGATAAGGTAGCGGTTATGTATGCAGGAGAAATCGTTGAGTATGGAACTGTTGAGGAAGTCTTCTATGACCCTCGCCATCCATATACATGGAGTCTCTTGTCTAGCTTGCCTCAGCTTGCTGATGATAAAGGGGATCTTTACTCAATCCCAGGAACACCTCCGTCACTTTATACTGACTTGAAAGGGGATGCCTTTGCCTTGCGTTCAGACTATGCAATGCAGATTGACTTCGAACAAAAAGCTCCTCAATTCTCAGTATCAGAGACGCATTGGGCTAAAACTTGGCTTCTTCATGAGGATGCTCCAAAAGTAGAAAAACCAGCTGTGATTGCAAATCTCCACGATAAAATCCGTGAAAAAATGGGATTTGCCCATCTGGCAGACTAGGAGGAAGGAAATGTCTGAAAAATTAGTAGAAATCAAAGATTTAGAAATTTCCTTCGGTGAAGGAAGTAAGAAGTTTGTCGCGGTTAAAAATGCTAACTTCTTTATCAACAAGGGAGAAACTTTTTCGCTTGTAGGTGAGTCAGGAAGTGGGAAAACAACTATTGGTCGTGCCATCATCGGTCTTAATGATACAAGTAATGGGGATATCATTTTTGATGGTCAAAAGATTAATGGTAAGAAATCGCGTGAACAAGCTGCAGAATTGATTCGTCGTATCCAGATGATTTTCCAAGACCCTGCGGCAAGTTTGAATGAACGTGCCACTGTTGATTATATTATTTCTGAAGGTCTTTACAATCATCATCTGTTCAAGGATGAAGAAGAACGTAAAGAGAAAGTTCAAAATATTATCCGTGAAGTAGGTCTTCTTGCTGAGCACTTGACTCGTTACCCTCATGAATTCTCAGGTGGTCAACGTCAACGTATCGGTATTGCCCGTGCCTTGGTCATGCAACCAGACTTTGTTATTGCGGATGAGCCCATTTCAGCCTTGGACGTTTCTGTTCGTGCTCAAGTCTTAAACTTGCTCAAAAAATTCCAAAAAGAACTTGGCTTGACCTATCTCTTTATCGCCCATGACTTGTCGGTTGTTCGTTTTATTTCAGATCGTATCGCGGTTATTTACAAGGGTGTTATTGTAGAGGTTGCAGAAACAGAAGAATTGTTTAACAATCCAATTCATCCATATACTCAGGCTTTGCTTTCAGCGGTACCTATCCCAGATCCAATCTTGGAACGCAAGAAGGTCTTGAAAGTATATGATCCAGATCAACATGATTATGAGACAGATAAGCCATCTATGGTAGAAATCCGTCCAGGTCATTATGTTTGGGCTAACCAAGCCGAATTGGCACGTTACCAACAAGGACTAAACTAATAATGGTTTTATAATTTCCATGTCAATTTTATGGAAATTATAAACCTTTTTTTCTTGGATTGATTTGAAAAAAATTTGAAAGTAGCTTGAAAGAATTTTCGAAAAATTTTAAAAAATTCTGAAATATTCTTGACAGGTGATGAAAAAGGTGGTAAGATAGGAAACATCAAAAAAGAAAGCAGAAAAAGAAATGAATAAGAAACAAGCTGTAACGATGAATCAAAACTTTTACTTTAGCTACTTTAGATAGTGTTTGTAGACATGTCACCATGGATGCAAACAGTTCAAGCAATTTGTTTGTATCTATGTGGCTAAGATTTTTGATTGTGGTCCATATAGATGAATATCTAAATGGACTAGCAAAGTTATAACTTGTTAGATTATTTCAAGCATCCGTTTAGATAGTATCTAGGCGGTTTTTTGTTTTATCTTTTCTGAGAAGGAGTTTCATTATGAAAGTTGTTCGAAAATTACTAGCACCCCTCTTGGTAGTGGGGATTCTCTTGACCTCTCTGATCAGTTTGCATCAGTTGAAGGCAGATAAGAAAAAAGATGTGTTTCGTATCGGTATTTCGCAATTTATTACTCACCAGTCCCTAGACGCTACTAGAGAAGGTTTTGTGGATGAGCTGGCTAAACAAGGCTATGTTGAGGGGAAAAATATTGAGATAGATTTGCAAAATGCACAAGGAGAACAAAGAAATCTAAAAACTATTTCCCAGCAACTAGCAGAATCTAGTGATGTCGTTCTAGCTATCGCAACGCCTTCTGCTCAGAGCTTGGCCAATACAACACAAACGACACCGGTTGTCTTTTCAGCTGTAACAGATCCTGTCAGTGCCAAGTTGGTTGAGTCAAGAGAACATCCTGGGGGCAATGTAACTGGGACAAGTGATCAGTCATCAGATGCTATCTCAACCCAAATCAATTTGATAAAGAAAGTGTTGCCAAAAGCTAAAACAATTGGAATCCTCTATACTCAGAGCGAGCCAAACTCAGTTGTCCAAAAGGATGAAGCTAAGCGACTTCTGGAAGAAAAAGGCTTTACCGTTGTTGAAAAAACAATCTTGGACAGTAACAATGTCAAGGCGGCAGCAGAGAGTTTGATGGCAGAAGTGGATATGGTTTTTGTACCAACGGACAATATCATTTCGTCAACCATGGAAACAGTTAAGCAGGTTTCTATTAAACACAAGGTTCCAGTATTCGGTGGCTCAACGGAAATGATTGCGGTTGGTGGTTTGTATAACTACGGTACCAATTATGAAGAATTGGGACGGCAGACAGCCCGCATGTTGATTCGTGTCTTAAAAGGTGAGAAACCAGAAAATATAGCAGTTGAGTTGCCTGAAAAACTGGAATTGCATACCAATCAAGAAATGGCAGATGCACTAGGAATTGATATTAGTAAGTTGGAAAGCAAGGAATAGGGAGGTTTAAGATGAGTTTTGTATTATCTAGTTTATCAGAAGGTTTGTTGTGGTCGATTATGGCCATTGGAGTTTACTTGACTTTCCGTATTTTGGATATTGCGGATATGACTGCTGAAGGAGCCTTTCCTTTGGGGGCAGCTGTCGTTGTATCGCAGATACAGGCAGGGACAAATCCTTGGATTGCGACCTTACTTGCTTTGCTGGCAGGTATGGTAGCTGGTCTTGTATCAGGAATGCTCCACACCAAGATGAAAATCCCAGCTCTCTTGACAGGGATTGTGACCTTGACAGGGCTTTATTCAATCAATATTAAAATCATGGGCAGTGTGCCCAACCTTTCCTTGGGAGATTCTTCAACTGTCTTTAAACAATTGGCGAGCTTGGGGCTGACAAATGAAGAAGCTGTTTTCTCATTCAGTTTGGCCTGTCTCCTACTTGTTTGTTTGGTCTTGACTCTTTTGATGAAAACGGAGATTGGCTTGGTCTTGCGTTCGACTGGGGACAATATTCCGATGAGTGAGGCTAATGGGGTCAATGTAGACACCATGAAGATTGTTGGTTACATGATTTCAAATGGTTTGATTGCCCTGTGTGGTTCCTTGTTCGCTCAAAATGATGGATTTTCAGACGTAACCTCTGGGACAGGAACCATCGTTGTTGGTTTGAGTGCAGTTATTATTGCAGAAGTTTTGATACACGACTTGACCATTGGAGGTCGCTTGTTATCTATCGGAATCGGTGCCATTGTTTACCGTTTGATTATTTTAAATATCTATGAAATTCCAAATCTAGATCAAAACCTGGTACGTCTCTTTAATGCAATCTTGCTAGCCTTAGTGTTATTTGCACCAGAACTGCAAAAGAGATTAAAGATTCGTGGTTTGAAACTGAGAAATGAATAGGAGGAGAAAGTTATGGCAAGTTTGTTAACACTTGAAAATATTCACAAAACCTTTGAAGCAGGGACGGTCAATGAGAACCATGTCCTCAAAGGATTAGATTTAGAAGTTGAAGAGGGAGATTTTATCTCTGTGATTGGTGGAAATGGAGCAGGCAAATCCACTTTGATGAATATCTTAGCTGGTAATCTATCTGTGGACGAAGGGGACCTTTTATTGGCAGGCAAATCCATTAAAAATCTGAGTGTAAGAAAGAGAGCCAAGGATATCGCCCGTGTTTTTCAAGATCCTAAGATGGGAACAGCTTCTCGTTTGACGATTGAGGAGAATATGGCTATTGCTTTGAGACGCGGGCAGAAGAGAGGGCTTGGTTGGGGCGTGAAGGAGAAGGATAGAATCCAGTTCCAAGAGGCTTTGAAAGAGTTGAATATTGGTCTTGAAAACCGCTTAAAAGTGGATACTCAATACCTCTCAGGAGGACAAAGACAGGCCTTGACCCTAGTCATGGCAGCTCTAGTGAAACCTAAACTCTTGCTTTTGGATGAACATACTGCGGCACTTGACCCGAAAACGAGTCAAATGGTGATGGATTTGACGCAAAAGATTGTGGAACACCATCAGTTGACGACTTTGATGATTACCCACGATATGAACCATGCGATTGAGTACGGAAATCGTCTTATTATGCTCTATCAGGGTAAGATAGTGGTGGATGTCAAGGGAGAGGAGAAAAAGCATCTGACGGTTGAAGATCTCATGCATCTCTTCCAGAAAAATAGTGGCCAAAGTCTAGTTAGTGATGAATTGGTTTTAGGATAAAGAAAAAGGCTGAGATCCAGTGTCTCAGTCTTTTATTTCTTACGCTTTGCAAAATCTACAAATAGAAATTCTCGTGGAACACCTTATATTTATATGGGCGAGGAAATCGGAATGGTTGACCCAGACTATGATTCCATGGCTGACTATGTGGATGTCGAGTCCATCAATGCCTATCAGATGCTCTTAGAAGAAGGGAAGAGTCAGGAAGAAGCCTTCCAGATTATTCAGGCTAAGTCGCGTGATAATTCACGAATTCCCATGCAGTGGGATGCTTCGGAAAATGCAGGATTTACAGTAGGGACACCTTGGCTCAAGGCAGGAAAATCCTCCCCTCACATCAATGTAGAAAATGAAATCCAAGGCCCGATTTTCACCTTCTACCAAGACTTGATTCGACTTCGTAAAGAAATGCCTATCATCTCAGAAGGAAGTTACAAACCAGCTTTTGAAGACAGTCAGCAAGTCTACGCTTTTGAACGCCAGCATGAGGATCAAAAGTTACTAGTGCTCAATAATTTTTATGCCACAGAAGTGGAAATCGACTTATCAGTAGCCTACCAAAATGGACGAATTTTGATTTCAAACTATGAAGATGCAGAAGTGTCTGAAAAAATTCTACTCAAACCTTATCAAACACTGGCTATCCATGTAAATTAAACTCAGTAAGGAGCCCTCTTTTGCAGAAAAGCAGGGTTCTTTTTGCTGTTTATTCCATCCCTGAAAGCGTAAAACAAACTAGTCAGGGTGGCTAGTTTGTGGTATAATGAAAGAGACTCAAAAAGAAACAGGAGAAATATAATGGATTTACTTTTAGCAATTGTATTGATTGTGCTAGCTTTTCTAGGAGGAGCTCTTGGAGGAATGTACTTGGTTCGTAAGCAAATCGAAAAAGAATTTGCTGATAACCCACGTTTGAATGCTGAAGCAGTTCGTACTCTTTTGAGTGCAAATGGTCAAAAACCAAGCGAAGCTAAGGTACAACAAGTTTACCACCAAATCATCCGCCAACAAAAAGCAGCCCTTGCTAACAATAAAAAGAAAAAATAAATAAGGAAAAGTCTGGGATGAAAGTTCCAGACTTCTCACTATGTTGGCTAAGGGTTTAGGGATGAGACTTTTTCCTTGCATTCTATTGATATTTGATTATGATTAAGAGAGGTAGTTGTTGATTAGGCTGTCATTCAGTTCATAAGGATCAATAATCATAATGAACTATCAATCAGAAAAAAGACTAGAAAGAAGACTGTATGGATAATCGACCAATTGGTTTTTTGGATTCGGGTGTCGGGGGCTTGACCGTTGTGCGCGAGCTTATGCGCCAACTTCCGCATGAAGAAATCGTCTATATTGGAGATTCGGCACGGGCGCCCTATGGTCCCCGTCCTGCTGAGCAAATTCGTGAATATACTTGGCAGTTGGTCAACTTTCTTTTGACCAAGGATGTCAAAATGATTGTCATTGCTTGTAATACTGCGACTGCCGTCGTCTGGGAAGAAATTAAGGCTCAACTAGATATTCCTGTCCTGGGTGTTATTTTGCCAGGAGCTTCGGCAGCTATCAAGTCCAGCCAAGGTGGGAAAATCGGAGTGATTGGAACGCCTATGACGGTACAATCAGATATCTACCGCCAGAAAATCCATGATCTGGATCCGGACTTACAGGTGGAGAGCTTGGCCTGTCCCAAGTTTGCTCCCTTGGTTGAGTCAGGTGCCCTGTCAACCAGTGTCACCAAGAAAGTAGTCTATGAAACCCTGCGTCCCTTGGTTGGAAAGGTAGATAGCCTGATTTTGGGCTGTACCCATTACCCGCTTCTTAGACCAATTATTCAAAATGTCATGGGACCCAAGGTTCAGCTCATCGATAGTGGGGCAGAGTGCGTACGGGATATCTCAGTCTTACTTAATTATTTTGAAATCAATCGTGGTCGCGATGCCGGACCACTCCATCACCGTTTTTACACAACAGCCAGCAGCCAAAGTTTTGCACAAATTGGTGAAGAATGGCTTGAAAAAGAGATTCATGTGGAGCATGTAGAATTATGACAAATAAAATTTATGAATACAAGGATGACCAGGACTGGTATGTCGGGTCCTATGCTATTTTTGGTGGCGTCCGGACGTTGACTGATGAAGACTTGGATTTCCCTCTGGTTGGATTGGCCAAAATCTTTCGAGACGAGGAACGAGGTTTCCCGATTTCAGTTGCTGTTTTACGCTATGGTTCTCGCTACCGTTTATTGTCTTTTGTGGTAGATATCCTCAACCAAGAAATGGGACGTAACTTGGAAGTCATTCAACGTCAAGGGGCCCTGCTCTTGGTTGAAAATGGGCAACTCTTGTATGTGGAATTGCCTAAAGAAGGGGTCAATGTTCACGACTTCTTTGAGACAAACAAGGTTAGAGAAACCTTGTTGATTGCGACTCGTAACGAGGGCAAGACCAAGGAATTTCGAGCTATCTTTGACAAGTTAGGATACGATGTGGAAAATCTTAATGACTATCCTGACTTACCTGAAGTAGCAGAAACAGGCATGACCTTCGAAGAAAACGCCCGCCTCAAGGCAGAAACTATTTCTCAATTAACGGGCAAGATGGTTTTGGCAGATGACTCAGGTCTCAAAGTCGATGTCCTTGGTGGCTTGCCAGGTGTCTGGTCAGCTCGTTTCGCAGGTGTGGGAGCTACTGACCGTGAAAACAATGCCAAACTCTTGCACGAATTGGCCATGGTCTTTGAACTCAAGGACCGCTCGGCTCAATTCCATACAACCCTAGTCGTGGCCAGTCCAAACAAGGAAAGCTTGGTTGTTGAAGCTGACTGGCCAGGCTATATTAACTTTGAACCTAAGGGTGAAAATGGATTTGGTTACGATCCTCTCTTCCTGGTAGGAGAGACAGGCAAGTCCTCAGCTGAATTAACCCTTGAAGAAAAAAATAGTCAATCTCACCGTGCCTTAGCCGTTAAGAAACTTTTGGAGGTATTTCCATCATGGCAAAGCAAACCATCATTGTAATGAGCGATTCTCATGGCGATAGCTTGATTGTGGAAGAAATCCGTGATCGCTATGTAGGCAAAGTTGATGCCGTTTTTCATAACGGCGATTCTGAACTGCGTCCTGATTCTCCCCTTTGGGAAGGCATCCGTGTTGTTAAAGGGAATATGGACTTCTATGCAGGTTACCCAGAACGTTTGGTGACTGAGCTTGGTTCGACCAAGATTATCCAAACCCATGGTCACTTGTTTGACATTAATTTCAATTTTCAAAAGTTGGACTACTGGGCTCAGGAGGAAGAGGCCGATATCTGCCTCTATGGTCACTTGCATGTGCCAAGTGCTTGGATGGAAGGCAAGACTCTTTTTCTAAATCCAGGTTCCATCAGTCAACCACGTGGGACCATCAGAGAATGTCTCTATGCTCGTGTGGAGATTGATGACAGTTATTTCAAAGTGGACTTTTTGACACGAGACCATGAGGTGTATCCGGGCTTGTCCAAGGAGTTTAGCCGATGATTGCCAAGGAGTTTGAGACTTTCTTGTTGGGGCAAGAAGAAACTTTTTTGACTCCTGCTAAAAATCTAGCCGTGTTGATTGATACCCACAATGCGGATCATGCGACCCTCTTGCTTAGTCAGATGACCTATACCCGTGTTCCCGTTGTGACAGATGAAAAACAGTTTGTTGGAACGATTGGGCTCAGAGATATTATGGCTTATCAGATGGAGCATGACTTGAGTCAAGAAATCATGGCAGATACGGATATTGTTCATATGACAAAAACGAACGTAGCGGTTGTTTCGCCTGATTTTACCATTACAGAGGTCTTGCACAAGCTGGTAGATGAGTCCTTCTTACCTGTTGTGGATGCGTCAGGGATTTTCCAAGGGATTATCACGCGCAAGTCTATCCTCAAGGCTGTCAATGCTCTCTTGCATGACTTTAGTAAGGAATATGAGATTCGATGCAAATGAGAGACAGGATTTCAGCCTTTTTAGAGGAAAAGCAGGGTCTGTCTGCCAATTCCAAGCAGTCCTATAAGTATGATTTGGAGCAATTTTTAGACATTGTAGGCGAGCGGATTTCTGAGACTAGTCTCAAGATTTACCAAGCCCAGCTAGCCAATCTAAAGATCAGCGCCCAGAAACGAAAGATTTCGGCCTGTAACCAATTTCTCTACTTTCTCTATCAAAAAGGAGAAGTGGATAGCTTTTATCGTTTGGAATTAGCCAAACAAGCTGAAAAGAAGACGGCAAAACCAGAGCTGTTAAACCTAGACTCTTTTTGGCAAGAAAGTGACTATGCAGAGGGTCGCTTGCTAGCGCTCTTAATCCTAGAAATGGGGCTCTTACCGAGTGAGATTTTAGCCCTTAAGGTTGCAGACATCAATCTGGACTTTCAGGTGTTGCGAATCAAGAAGGCTTTCCAACAGAGGATTGTCACCATTCCCACGACCTTGCTTTCAGAATTGGAACCCTTGATGGGCCAGACCTATCTCTTTGAAAGGAGAGGGAAAGCCTATTCTCGTCAGTGGGCCTTTCGTCAGCTAGAATCCTTTGTCAAGGAGAAAGGTTTTCCAGCCTTATCAGCTCAAGCCCTACGAGAACAGTTCATTCTAAGACAAATAGAAAACAAGGTCGATTTGTACGAAATTGCAAAAAAATTAGGATTAAAAACAGTCCTGACCTTAGAAAAATATAGATAATGGATATTAAATTAAAAGATTTTGAAGGGCCCCTGGACTTGCTTTTGCACCTGGTTTCTAAGTACCAGATGGATATCTACGATGTGCCCATCACAGAAGTCATCGAACAGTATCTAGCTTATGTCTCAACCCTGCAGGCCATGCGTCTGGAAGTGACGGGCGAGTACATGGTCATGGCCAGTCAGCTCATGCTGATCAAGAGCCGCAAGCTTCTTCCGAAGGTGGCAGAAGTGACAGACTTGGAGGATGACCTGGAGCAGGATCTTCTCTCTCAAATCGAAGAATACCGCAAGTTCAAGCTCTTGGGTGAACACTTGGAAGCCAAGCACCAAGAACGGGCCCAGCACTATTCCAAAGCGCCGACAGAGTTGATTTACGAAGATGCGGAGCTTGTGCATGACAAGACGACCATTGACCTCTTTTTGGCTTTTTCAAATATCCTAGCCAAGAAAAAAGAGGAGTTTGCACAGAATCACACGACTATCTTGCGGGATGAGTATAAGATTGAGGACATGATGGTTATCGTGAAAGAGTCCTTGACTGGACGAGATCAATTGCGCTTGCAGGATTTGTTTAAGGAAGCCCAGAATCTCCAAGAGGTCATCACCCTCTTTTTGGCAACCCTAGAGTTAATCAAAACCCAGGAGCTGATTCTTGTGCAAGAGGAAAGTTTCGGAGATATTTATCTCATGGAAAAGAAGGAAGAAAGTCAAGTGGCCCAAAGCTAGACTTGATAGAGAGGAAAGATGAGTACTTTAGCAAAAATAGAAGCGCTCTTGTTTGTAGCGGGTGAAGATGGGATTAGAGTCCGCCAGTTAGCTGAACTCCTCTCTCTGCCACCGACAGGCATCCAACAGAGTTTAGAAAAATTAGCCCAGAAGTATGAAAAGGACCCAGATTCCAGTTTGGCTCTGATTGAGACAGGGGGCGCTTATAGATTGGTGACCAAGCCTCAATTTGCAGCGGTTTTGAAAGAATACTCAAAGGCACCTATCAACCAGAGTTTATCTCGGGCTGCCCTTGAGACCTTGTCCATCATTGCCTACAAACAGCCTATCACACGGATAGAGATTGATGCCATCCGTGGGGTCAACTCGAGTGGGGCCTTGGCAAAGTTGCAGGCCTTTGACTTGATACGAGAAGACGGGAAAAAAGAAGTGTTGGGACGCCCCAACCTCTATGTGACTACGGATTATTTCCTAGATTACATGGGGATAAATCATTTGGAAGAATTACCAGTGATTGATGAGCTTGAGATTCAAGCCCAAGAAAGCCAATTATTTGGTGAAAGGATAGAAGAAGATGAGAATCAATAAGTATATTGCCCACGCAGGTGTGGCCAGTAGGAGAAAAGCAGAAGAGCTGATTAAGCAAGGTTTGGTGACGGTTAACGGCCAAGTGGTACGTGAACTAGCAACCACCATCAAGTCAGGCGACAAAGTCGAAGTTGAAGGTCAACCTATCTACAATGAAGAAAAGGTCTACTATCTGCTTAACAAACCACGCGGTGTCATTTCCAGTGTGACAGATGACAAGGGCCGCAAGACTGTTGTTGACCTCTTGCCCAACGTGAAAGAGCGTATCTACCCTGTAGGTCGTTTGGACTGGGATACATCAGGAGTCTTGATTTTGACCAATGACGGGGATTTTACAGACGAGATGATTCACCCACGTAATGAGATTGACAAGGTTTATGTCGCGCGTGTTAAAGGTGTGGCCAATAAGGATAATCTCCGCCCCTTGACCCGTGGACTTGAGATTGATGGTAAGAAAACCAAGCCGGCTGTCTATGAGATTCTCAAAGTGGATCCAGTCAAAAACCGCTCTGTGGTGCAGTTGACTATCCATGAAGGGCGTAACCACCAGGTTAAAAAGATGTTTGAAGCTGTCGGTCTCCAAGTAGATAAGTTATCACGGACTCGTTTCGGACATCTAGACTTGACAGGACTTCGTCCGGGAGAATCTCGTCGCCTTAATAAAAAAGAAATCAGCCAACTACATACCATGGCTGTAACCAAGAAATAATGAAACGAATCTTAATAGCGCCTGTGCGCTTTTACCAACGGTTTATCTCGCCAGCCTTTCCCCCCTCTTGTCGTTTTGAGCCTACCTGCTCAAACTATATGATTCAGGCTATTGAAAAACATGGCTTCAAGGGTGTTTTGATGGGCTTGGCTCGGATTTTACGTTGCCATCCCTGGTCGAAAACAGGTAAGGACCCCGTCCCAGACCACTTTTCACTCAAACGGAATCAAGAAGAAAAATGAGGCTGGGCAAAAATATTTTAGTGAAATGATAAAAACGCATCCTATCAGGTTTGAGTGTACTGATAGGATGCGTTTTATCATGTAAAGATGTGATTGAGTTTGAAGTTGCTTATTTCAAAGCTTTTTGTGCGTCTTCAATCATGAGTTTTGTTGATTCAAGTCCGCCTCCACTTAGATACCAGAGGTCTGGTGTTAGTTGGATAATTTTACCATTTTTAGCTGCAGGTGTTTCAGCAATGAGGGCATTTTCTAGGACGCCATCGTTGCTTGAGTTGTCACCACCGATAGCAAGGGTACGGTTGATGACAAAGAGGATGTCAGGATTGATTTCTTTGACACTTTCAAAGCTGACTTCTTGTCCGTGGCGAGAATCTTCAAATTGAGTATCAGTTGGCTTGAATTTCAAAGTTTGATACAAGAAAGAGAAACGAGATTGGGCACCAAAGGCAGCCATTTTTCCTTCGTTGAGGAGGATAGCCAGGGCTTTTTTGTCAGAACTTTCGTTTTTAGTAGCGACTTCTTGGATACTCTTGTCTAGCTTGGCCAATTCTTCCTTGGCTTTCTGTGTGCCAGTTTCACCAAAGGCGCCTGCTAAGGATTCAATGTTGGTCTTAGTAGAAGTCCAGTAGTCGTCCTTGCTTGCTTGGAAGAGAACAGTCGGAGCGATTTCTTTGAATTTATCAACAAATTTTTGGGTACGTGGTGAAGCGATAATCAAATCTGGTTCAAGAGCAGCAATGGCTTCTAGGTCTGGCTCAACCATAGAACCAACATTTTTAACTTTTCCAGCTAGGTCTTTTAGGTAAGCCGGAACAGTTTTTGTAGGCATTCCCACGATATTCTTTTCAAAACCTAAAGCGCGAATAGTATCCGCAGCACCGAGGTCAAAGGTCACAATCTTTTCAGGGACTTTTGAAAGTGTGACTACACCTAGTGAACTTTTAATGGTTACCTCTGTTGGAGCAGAGCTACTTGTCTCCGACTGGCTGGTACTTGAGTTTGTACTACATGCACCAAGTAGGAGCAAGAAGCTGGCCGCTAGGGCAGTGAGATAAAATTTAAGGGATGTTTTCATGATTTCTCCTTTTTAAAATATGATAACGATGTAGGGAGTCTCTAGGTTTTATTGACTAAGAGACAAAATTTCTTCTAACTCGAGTTTCTGAGTTGCTAGCTATAGATACAGATCTTTTTGCCATTGATGTCAGCCAGCGTGATGGGAATCTCATATAGTTGACTGAGCAGGTCAGACTGCATGATTTGATTGGTTGTTCCCTTGCTAAAGACTTGACCGTCCTTGAAGGCGACAATTTCATCTGCATACTGACTGGCCATGTTGATATCGTGGAGGACGATGATAATGGTCTTGCCGAGTTCCTCCACCAGTCGCTTGAGAATCTGCATCATACTAACACTTTGCTTGATATCGAGATTGTTGAGTGGTTCGTCTAGCAAGATAAAGTCTGTATCCTGGGCCAGTACCATAGCGATAAAGACTCGCTGGAGTTGTCCCCCAGACAGGCTATCGATGTAGCGGTCTTTTAAGTTGGTCAGTTCCAGATAGTCCAGAGTTTCTCGGATTTTTTCCCAATCTTCTGGTCTCAGTCGACCTCGGCTGTAGGGAAAACGTCCAAAACTGACCAGTTCTTCAACCGTCAATTTGGCTTGGTAATTAATCTTCTGCTTTAGGATGGTTAGTTCTTGGGCCAGTTCTTGCGAATTCCAACTCTCGATTTCACGACCTTTGATACTGAGAATCCCCTGATCCTTCTTGGTCAGTCTGCTCATGATAGAGAGGAGAGTTGATTTTCCAGCACCATTTGGACCAATAAAGGCAGTCAGTTTCTGAGGGCTGACTTCAAGCGTAATACCTTGCAAAATATCCTGTTTTTGAATGGATTTGTCAATGTTTTCCAGTTTCACCGACGCGCCCTCCTGTATAGTAAGATAAAGAATAGGAGCCCCCCTACACTCTCGATAATCATGCTGATGCGAATTTCCAGTGCAAAGACTCGTTCAATCAGGGCCTGCCCCAAGGTCAAGCTAATAAATCCAACCAGAATGGCTACGATAAAGAGTAACTTGTGCCGATAGTCTTTGACAATCAGGTAGGTGAGGTTAGCCAGCATAAAGCCGAAGAAGGCCATAGGCCCTACCAGGGCAGTGGCCGTTGAGGTCAAAAGCACGATGCCCCAGAGGAGTTCTTTCTGTTCTTTTTCAACATCGAGTCCCAATATCTGAGCCGTTTCTCTTTGCAGGTGCAAGACATCCAAAATGACTGCTTTTCGAAAGAAAGAGATCGTCAAAGCGAGGATGATCAGAGAACCGATGGCTAGGATGGAAGTGTTGAGATGTTGAAAGGAGGCAAAGAGACTGTTCTGCAATTTATCGTATTCATTTGGATCCATCAGGACCTGAAGGAAGGTACTGATATTTCGAAAGAGACTTCCGAGTGCTAGACAGATCAACAGGATGAAGACCAGGTCTTGTTTCATCAGTGTCTTCAAGTAACCTTGTAAGGCAAGAAAGAAGAGGGATTGGACGAGAAGTAAGATTAGGAATTCTAAGATGGGAGACTTCCCGAGTTGAAGAAATTTGCTTTCAAAAACCAGTAGTAGAGTTTGTAGTAGGACGTAGAAGGATTCGATTCCTAAAATACTTGGCGTCAGGAAACGATTTTCCGTCAGGGTTTGAAAACTAATGGTCGAAATCCCAGTCGCGATAGCTACCAAGAGATAAACGATGATCTTTTGGGAACGCAACTTCCAAGCAAAGACAGATAGGTGAGTAATGGGCCAAAAGTAGAGAAGGCAAGCTCCGATGGCCAGAATAATGAGAAGACCGAAGAGTTTGGTATGTTTGCTTTTAAACTGCATCTTTTCGTCCCCCTCTCCATAGAAGTAGGATAAAGACGAGGCTACCAATGATTCCTAGTAGAAGACTGACAGACAGCTCATAGGGCCGAATCAGAACTCGGGAAAGGATATCGCAGGCCAAAACTAGATTGGCACCGACCAGTGCTAAGATGAGTTTGGTATGACTTAGATTATCTCCATAGCGCTTGCGAACAAGATTGGGAACAATAACTCCGAGAAATGGTAAGCCACCCACGGTAATCATGGTGACACTAGTTGTTAGCGCCACCAGAAAGAGGGCCAGTTTTTCAAGTAGAGAGTAAGAAATCCCCAAACTTTCACTGGTTTCTTTTCCTAGATTCATGATGGTAAAAGTTTGGGATAATTTCCAAACGGCTATCAGGATAATGAGCCCTAAGAAAAGCCATTCATACTGATGAGTCTGAATCATGGAGAAGGAGCCCTGGGTCCAAGCTGTCATACTCTGAACCAGATTGAAACGGTAGGCGATAACTTCTGTCACAGAACCGATAATTCCACTATAGATGATCCCAATCAGAGGCAACATCCACCTTTCCTTTATAGTAAAAATGGTCATAAAGGCTAGGAAGAAGAGGGTGAATACGATGGATGAAACAAAAGCAAAGAGCATCTTTTGGGTCAGACTAGCCGACGGAAAGACAAAGAGGCTCAATACCATTCCCAGTTTGGCGGCTTCAGTCGTTCCAACTGTACTCGGAGCAGCAAACTGATTTTGGGTAATAGTCTGCATGAGGAGTCCTGCCATACTCATACTAGAGGCGGTCAGGAGAATGCTAATGGTTCTTGGAAGACGAGACTCTTGAAAGAGAAGCCAGGTCTGCTGGTCGAAAGCAAAGAGTTTTCCCCATGAAAAATCACTGGTTCCAATGCTAATAGAGAGAAAGACTAGGAGTAGGAGTAAGCCAATTAAATAATGAGAAAGTTTCATACCCCATCCTTTCATGTTGATTTGGTACCGAAAGATACCTGCGGATATTACTGTAACACGATTTCTTTAATCTGTCAATAAATTTTCTGACAATTTAATGTAAAAAAGAAAGAAAAATTCCTGAAACAAGTGCTAAATCCCTCTTTTATAGGATAAACTTGCAAAACCCAATCCACCTTCCCGCTATCCTTCTCCTATAAAAAGTGGTAAAATGGATGAAAGAAAGAAGGAACTGAAATGACAACATTATTTTCAAAAATCAAAGAAGTAACAGAACTTGCTGCTATCTCAGGTCATGAAGCGCCTGTCCGTGCTTATCTTCGTGAAAAAGTGACACCGCATGTGGATGAAGTGGTGACAGATGGCTTGGGTGGTATTTTTGGTATCAAACATTCAGAAGCTGCAGATGCACCGCGCGTCTTGGTCGCTTCTCACATGGATGAAGTTGGTTTTATGGTCAGCGAAATCAAGCCAGATGGTACTTTTCGTGTCGTAGAAATCGGTGGTTGGAATCCTATGGTGGTTAGTAGCCAGCGCTTTAAACTCTTTACTCGTGACGGTCGTGAAATTCCTGTGATTTCAGGCTCTGTTCCGCCACATTTGACTCGTGGTAAGGGCGGACCAACCATGCCTGCCATTGCAGATATCGTCTTTGATGGTGGTTTTGCGGACAAGGTTGAGGCAGAAAGCTTTGGTATCCGTCCTGGTGATACCATCGTACCAGATAGTTCTGCAATCTTGACAGCCAATGAAAAAAATATCATCTCAAAAGCTTGGGACAACCGCTATGGAGTTCTCATGGTGAGCGAGTTGGCGGAAGCTCTGTCAGGTCAAAAACTCGAAAATGAACTCTATCTTGGCTCTAACGTCCAAGAAGAAGTTGGTCTTCGTGGTGCTCATACTTCCACAACCAAGTTTGACCCAGAAGTTTTCCTAGCAGTTGACTGCTCACCTGCTGGTGATGTTTATGGCGGTCAAGGCAAGATTGGAGATGGAACCTTGATTCGTTTCTATGATCCAGGTCACTTGCTTCTCCCAGGAATGAAGGATTTCCTTTTGACAACAGCTGAAGAAGCTGGTATCAAGTACCAATACTATTGTGGTAAAGGCGGAACAGACGCTGGCGCAGCTCATCTGAAAAATGGTGGTGTCCCATCTACAACAATTGGTGTTTGCGCTCGTTATATCCATTCTCATCAAACCCTCTACGCTATGGATGACTTCCTAGAAGCTCAAGCTTTCTTACAAGCCTTGGTGAAGAAATTGGATCGTTCAACAGTTGATTTGATTAAAAATTATTAAACCATAAGGGAGGTGGTAGGGATGGTAGAACCAAACCTAGAAAGCCTTGTGAAAGATCTTTACAATCATGCTCGACATGATTTGAGTGAAGATTTAGTTGCTGCTCTCCTAGAGACTGCTAAAAAACTGCCTACTACAAATGAGCAATTGCTGGCAGTTCGTCTCTCAGGCCTGGTCAATCGTGAATTGCTCCTAAATCCCAAACATCCGGCACCTGAGTTGCTCAACTTGGCTCGCTTTATCAAAAGAGAAGAAGCCAAGTACAGGGGAACTGCAGCTTCTGCGCTTATGTACGGGGAGCTCTTTAAAATGCTTTGATTCCATTGTGAATCAAAGCATTTTTCTATATGGTAGAAGAGCAATTCTTGATTAGGAGAAGAAAAAGCCATCCCATTTAGGATAGCTTCTTGGTTCTTAGATTTGTTCAGCGATGACCTTTTCAGCTAGATTCATAGCGTGATCAGACACACGAGTGTAGTGGGAAATGATGTCGATAAAGTTGACCCCAGCTTGTGTTGAACACTCGCCCTTGTTGAGGCGCTTGATGTGGGTCTTTCTGAGAACACGTTCCATATTGTTGATTTCTTTATGGCGGTCAATCAGACTTTGAGCTTTTTCAATATCATTGTTTTCTACACTATCAAGGGCATCCTTGATAAAGCCAGTAGTTTTTTGATAGATATCAGCCAATTCCTGCAAAGCAGCTTCAGAGAACTCAACATTTTTACGTTGAAGGTAGTCAGTTAGATTGATTAGGGCTTCTGCGTGGTCCCCAATCCGTTCCAAATCACGGGATGAATCCAGGATGTTGGTGAGCACTTCGCTTTCTTTCTGGCTAAGGGCTTCACTTGAAAGAGTAATAAGGTAACGAGTCAATTTTTCATCAATGGTATTGATGGCTTCTTCTGTCTTGTGGCCTTTTTCAGCTACCTTTTCATTAAGGTCAATGATGTAGTTGTATGAAAGGTCAAAGGCTTTAGAAGCATAATTTCCCAAGTGAAGGAGTTCTTTTTTGGCATTTCCGAGAGCGATTGATGGAGCTTGTTTAATCAAATGCTCATCAAGATAAAGTGGCTCGTACTTGACAACTTCATCTTCACCAGGGATGAGCTTGGTTACAAAGTAGGCCAAGGCTCCGATGAATGGAAATTGGATAATAGTATTTGTGATATTAAAGGTTCCGTGGGCGAAGGCAATAGTCATTTCTGGAGCCAGATTGAGTGTAGATTCAAACCATTGAATCAAGCCAGTGAAAGGTACAAGGAAGACAATACAGATAACCGTACCAATCACGTTAAAGGCGACATGGGCACCAGCAACACGTTTGGCAGCGATATTAGCTCCAAGAGAAGCAATAATAGCTGTAATGGTCGTTCCGATATTATCACCAAACAAGACTGGTAGGGCACCTTGTAGATCAATCAAACCACTTGCGTAAAGATTCTGTAGGATACCGATAGTTGCGGAAGAAGCTTGAATGAGTAGGGTTAGTCCAGTTCCGACAAAGACACCTAGAATAGGACTCTTGCTTAGTTCAACCATATAGTCTCTAAAGACTTGCAGGTCTTTTAGAGGTTCCATTGCACCGCTCATAAGATTGAGAGCGAAGAAGATACCACCTACACCAAAAATGATACGTCCGATGTTATTGATAGAGCGATTCTTGGTGAAGAAGAGACAAATCGCTCCGATGAAAAGCATTGGTAAGGCATAATCTCCTAGCTTAAAACCGATGATAAAGGATGTAACGGTAGTTCCAATATTGGCACCCATGACAATACCGATAGCTTGACGCAAGGTCAAAAGTCCTGCGCTGACTAGCCCCACTGTAATGACTGTGACACCAGAACTTGACTGAATTAGCGCCGTCATACCGATACCAACTAGCACACCGAAGAACGGATTGCTGGTATATTTGTCAATGTAAAAACGAAGGCGATCTCCAGCAGCTTGTTGCAAACCGTCTCCCATGGTCTTGATACTATATAAGAATAGTCCCAGACCACCTAAAAAGTGAAATAAAATTTCCTGCCAATTAATGGACATTTCTTTTTCCTCCGAAAAATAATAACGGAATTTCTCCTATTCTATTTTAAAGGATAAAAGTAAATCTAACAAGTGTTAAGCTAAGATTTTAGAAAGAAAATTCGTTAGAAAAAGCAAAAATAATATACTCTAGGATGTCACAAAGATTAAATATCGAAAAATCTTGTGAAATCTTTCCTTATATTTCCAAAGTGTGATATAATAGTTTCGAATAAAATAAATAAAGGGGTTTTTGTAACATGGCAAAACTTACTGTTAAAGACGTTGACTTGAAAGGTAAAAAAGTCCTCGTTCGTGTTGACTTCAACGTACCTGTAAAAGATGGCGTGATTACCAACGACAACCGTATCACTGCAGCTCTGCCAACTATCAAGTACATCCTTGACCAAGGTGGACGTGCTATCCTCTTCTCTCACCTTGGTCGTGTAAAAGAAGAAGCAGACAAAGCTGGTAAATCACTTGCTCCTGTAGCTGCTGACTTGGCAGCTAAATTGGGTCAAGATGTTGCTTTCCTTCCAGGTGTCACTCGTGGTGCTGAATTGGAAGCAGCTATCAACGCTCTTGAAGATGGACAAGTTCTCTTGGTTGAAAACACTCGTTACGAAGATGTTGACGGCAAGAAAGAATCTAAAAACGATCCTGAACTTGGTAAATACTGGGCATCACTTGGAGATGGTATCTTCGTAAACGATGCATTCGGTACAGCTCACCGTGCACACGCATCTAACGTTGGTATCTCAGCAAACGTTGAAAAAGCAGTTGCTGGTTTCCTTCTTGAAAACGAAATTGCCTACATCCAAGAAGCAGTTGAAGCTCCAGAACGTCCATTCGTGGCTATCCTTGGTGGTTCAAAAGTTTCAGACAAGATCGGTGTTATCGAAAACTTGCTTGAAAAAGCTGATAAAGTCCTTATCGGTGGTGGTATGACTTACACATTCTACAAAGCACAAGGTATCGAAATCGGTAACTCACTTGTAGAAGAAGACAAATTGGATGTTGCGAAAGCTCTTCTTGAAAAAGCAAACGGTAAATTGATCTTGCCAGTTGACTCAAAAGAAGCTAACGCATTTGCTGGCTACACTGAAGTGCGTGACACTGAAGGTGAAGCAGTTTCTGAAGGCTTCCTTGGTCTTGACATCGGTCCAAAATCTATCGCCAAATTTGACGAAGCTTTGACTGGTGCCAAAACAGTTGTATGGAATGGACCTATGGGTGTATTTGAAAACCCAGACTTCCAAGCTGGTACAATCGGTGTGATGGACGCTATCGTAAAACAACCAGGCGTTAAATCAATCATCGGTGGTGGTGACTCAGCCGCCGCAGCAATCAACCTTGGCCGTGCAGACAAATTCTCATGGATCTCTACTGGTGGTGGAGCATCAATGGAACTTCTTGAAGGTAAAGTTCTTCCAGGACTTGCAGCCTTGACAGAAAAATAAGATTTTATAAACAAGTCAAAGAAGAGAGGGATGAAAGTTCCTCTTTTCTTTTGCTTAAAATAAAAACGCTTCCTCTCAACTATTACTCATAAAAATCACCGATTTATGATAAAATGGAAATAGAAAGTTGAGATTATGAGTTATTTTAAAAAATATAAATTCGATAAATCCCAGTTCAAACTTGGTATGCGAACCTTTAAAACAGGTATTGCTGTTTTTCTAGTTCTCTTGATTTTTGGCTTTTTTGGTTGGAAAGGTCTTCAAATAGGTGCTTTGACAGCCGTTTTTAGCTTGAGGGAGAGTTTTGATAAGAGTGTCCATTTTGGGACTTCGCGTATTCTAGGAAATAGTATCGGTGGCCTCTATGCCCTAGTCTTCTTCTTATTAAATACCTTTTTCAACGAAGCCTTTTGGGTGACCTTGGTAGTTGTTCCAATCTGCACCATGTTAACCATTATGACAAATGTAGCTATGAATAACAAAGCAGGGGTTATTGGTGGTGTAGCGGCTATGTTAATCATTACCCTATCGATTCCGAGTGGCGAAACGATTTTGTACGTATTTGCGCGTGTATCAGAAACTTTCATGGGAGTTTTTGTCGCAATTATCGTAAATTACGATATTGATCGTATTCGGCTCTTTTTAGAGAAAAAAGAAAAATAATGTTACATTTTATAACATTATCAATTGACGTTTGTCTTTTTTTAGACTATAATAGACAGAAAGAAGGAAATTGTAAATGAAGGAAAAAGAATTTCGCCGAAATATGGCTGTTTTTCCTATCGGCAGTGTTATGAAGTTGACCGATCTATCGGCGCGTCAGATTCGTTATTATGAAGATCAAGAGTTGATTAAGCCTGATCGAAACGAAGGGAACCGTCGCATGTATTCCTTGAATGACATGGATCGTCTGCTTGAAATCAAAGATTATATCTCTGAAGGTTATAATATCGCTGCTATTAAGAAAAAATATGCTGAACGTGAAGCGAAATCCAAGAAAGCGGTGAGTCAGACTGAGGTGCGTCGTGCACTTCACAATGAACTCCTCCAACAGGGTCGCTTTGCTTCGGTACGATCACCTTTTGGTCGCGGTTAGCCAACCGCAAGTAGTCATACATTAAGGAGAAAACTCATGCCAATCACAGCTGCAGATATTCGTCGTGAAGTCAAGGAAAAAAATGTTACCTTTATCCGTCTCATGTTCTCAGATATTTTAGGAACCATGAAAAACGTCGAAATTCCTGCTACAGATGAACAGTTAGATAAAGTCTTGTCAAATAAGGCTATGTTTGATGGATCTTCTATCGAAGGTTTTGTACGTATCAATGAGTCGGATATGTACTTGTACCCAGACTTGGATACATGGACAGTCTTCCCGTGGGGAGATGAAAATGGAAGTGTTGCAGGTTTGATCTGTGATGTCTATACAACAGAAGGTGAGCCATTTGCAGGGGATCCTCGTGGTAATTTGAAACGTGCTCTTCGTCACATGGAAGAAGTGGGATTCAAATCCTTCAACCTTGGGCCAGAGCCAGAATTCTTCCTATTTAAACTGGATGAAAATGGGGATCCAACACTTGAAGTAAATGACAAGGGTGGCTACTTTGATTTAGCGCCTACTGACCTTGCAGACAACACACGTCGTGAGATTGTCAATGTCTTGACCAAAATGGGATTTGAAGTAGAAGCGAGTCACCACGAGGTTGCGGTTGGACAACACGAGATTGACTTCAAGTACGATGAAGTTCTCCGTGCTTGTGATAAGATTCAAATCTTTAAACTTGTTGTTAAAACCATTGCTCGCAAACATGGGCTTTACGCAACCTTTATGGCAAAACCAAAATTTGGTATTGCTGGATCAGGTATGCACTGTAATATGTCCTTGTTTGATGCAGAAGGAAACAATGCCTTCTTTGATCCAAATGATCCAAAAGGAATGCAGTTGTCAGAAACTGCCTACCATTTCCTTGGCGGTTTGATTAAGCATGCCTACAACTATACTGCCATTATGAACCCAACAGTTAACTCATACAAACGTTTGGTTCCAGGTTATGAAGCGCCGGTTTACATTGCTTGGGCTGGTCGTAACCGTTCGCCACTTGTGCGCGTGCCTGCTTCACGTGGTATGGGGACTCGTCTTGAGTTGCGTTCAGTGGATCCAATGGCTAATCCGTACATCGCTATGGCAGTTCTTTTGGAAGTTGGTTTGCATGGTATTGAAAATAAAATCGAAGCACCAGCTCCTATCGAAGAAAATATCTACATCATGACAGCAGAAGAGCGCAAGGAAGCTGGTATTACAGACCTTCCATCAACTCTTCACAACGCTTTGAAAGCTCTGACTGAAGATGAAGTTGTCAGAGCAGCTCTTGGAGAACATATCTATACTAGTTTCCTTGAAGCCAAACGAATCGAATGGGCAAGTTATGCAACCTTCGTTTCACAATGGGAAATTGATAACTATTTAGATCTTTACTAATATAGAAGAAAGATTGCCTGAGGGTGGTCTTTTTTCTTGTGTTTTATATCGAGATGTGATATATTTTATATAACGAGGTGCGATATATCGAACTGAATAGGAGGTGGTTATAAATGGAATTAACGGATAAGATTCGTCGAGTTTATCTTCCGATGACGGAAACGGGTTTTTATATCTTGTTCTGTCTGCAAAAGGAAGGTCATGGGTACAGTATTACGCAAAAGGTCAAGGAGATGACAGATTTGCAAGTTTCGATTAGTCCTGGAACTATGTATGGAACCTTGTCAAAGATGGAAAAGGATGGTTTGATTTCCTTTGTCCGCGAAGAGGAAAAACGGAAAATCTATCAGATTACAGACTTGGGACGCAAAGTCTTAGATATTGAATTGAAGCGTATTGAACGGCTCTATAGAAACAGTCGGGAGGAAGGATGATGGAAAAGAAAATTGTTTATCGAATTTTTACAATTGCGGATTATGAGAGGGAGGCTCTATACTTTAGAGAAATGCATGCTAAGGGCTGGAAACTTAGGAAAGTAAGCTATTCTATCTTATTGTTTGCAGTTAAGTATACCTTTGAAAAGTGTCACCCTGAGCAAGTGTCTTATCAGTTGGACTTTTACCCAATGGAAAAATCAGAGAGAGCTTCCTATTTACAACTGTTTAAAGACTGTGGCTGGGAGCATATTACAGACTTTAATAGTTTTTCCTATTTTAGAAAAGTACATTCTGAAATTGAATCGGATGCAGAGTTTGAAATTTATAATGACGCGGCCGGGAAGTTAGCTATGGTTAATCGCATTTTAAGACTGCGATTAGTACCTGTTTTACTTTTGCTAGCCATACATATACCATTCTTACTTAAGTTGCTCAATAAAAGTAATGCGTATGGTCTATGGAGTTTACTTGCGGTCGGGCTAGATATTTTCTTGTCTTTAATCCTTTTGTTAATAGTTGCCTATATTAGCTGGAAGTTATGGCATAAAAAGAAGGAATTATCAGATTTATGATAGGGTAGGTATGCTCAAAATTGGAGGGGAAGTCATGATAAATAAAAAGCAATTTCGGATTTTCACCATTGTTGATTTGGACAAGGAAGAAGAATATTTACATGAGATGCATTTGAAAGGTTGGAAGTATAGAACTAGTCGTTTTGGTTTTTTCTATTTTGACCAATGTCAACCAGATGATATCATCTACTGTATCTATGATTCTAGATTTCTTAAAAAGCATAAGCATGAACTGCAAGATTTTAGAAATAGCGGTTGGGAATTGATAGGAGCAGGTTCTTGTTCGATTCTTCGTAAACCAGCTTATGATATACTTTCAGAGGATCAAGTCTATATGAGTAAGGGGCTCAGATGGGAAGTTATGCGAAATAGACTTCGTTCATGCACAGTTGCTTTCTCAGGTGGTCTTGTTGTTTGTATGAGTTTGTTTCGAGAAGAACTGTCGCAATCTTTCTTTGTCATTTTTGCTCTATATGCCTTTATGATTTCTTATCTAATCTATGGTTTTTTTAGACTTAAAAGGAAATACCAAGTAGATGGAAGGTAGGGCTCTAGGTCTTCAGACTGATTTTTAGCACTCTTGGTAAAAGAGTGCTAATTTTTTGAGTTTTTATCTTGACATTCTCTTTTAAGGGTGTATAATAGAATCATAAGTTAGCACTTGAGTGTATCGAGTGCTAATCGATCAGACAGAGAGGAGTGATGAGGTGGTTACAGAGCGTCAGCAGGATATTCTAAATCTGATTATTGACATCTTTACCAAAACGCACGAACCTGTCGGTTCCAAAGCCTTGCAAGAGTCTATTAACTCTAGCAGTGCAACCATTCGTAATGACATGGCGGCTCTAGAAAAGCAAGGTTTGCTTGAGAAGGCTCATACTTCAAGTGGTCGGATGCCAAGTGTTGCTGGTTTTCAGTACTATGTAAAACACTCACTGGATTTTGACCGACTAGCTGAAAATGAGGTATATGAGATTGTCAAAGCCTTTGACCAGGAATTTTTCAAATTGGAGGATATTCTGCAAGAGGCTGCTAATCTACTGACAGACTTGAGTGGCTGTACGGTAGTGGCACTGGATGTTGAGCCGAGCAGGCAACGTTTGACAGCCTTTGATATCGTTGTTTTGGGGCAACATACAGCCTTGGCAGTATTCACTCTAGACGAGTCTCGAACGGTTACCAGTCAGTTTCTGATTCCAAGGAACTTTTTGCAGGAGGATTTGCTGAAACTGAAGAGCATCATTCAGGAACGTTTCCTCGGTCACACCGTTCTAGATATTCACTACAAGATTCGGACGGAGATTCCGCAGATTATCCAGCGTTACTTTACAACAACGGACAATGTTATCGATCTCTTTGAACATATCTTTAAGGAAATGTTCAACGAAAACATTGTGGTGGCGGGCAAGGTAAATCTCTTGAATTTTGCCAATCTAGCAGCCTATCAGTTCTTTGACCAACCGCAAAAGGTGGCTCTGGAGATTCGTGAGGGGTTGCGTGAAGATCAGATGCAAAACGTCCGTGTTGCAGACAGTCAAGAGTCCTGTCTAGCTGACCTAGCGGAGATTAGTAGCAAGTTCCTCATTCCTTATCGTGGAGTTGGAATTCTAGCCATTATCGGTCCAGTCAATCTGGATTACCAACAGCTAATCAACCAAGTCAATGTGGTTAATCGTGTTTTGACCATGAAGTTGACAGATTTTTACCGCTACCTCAGCAGTAATCATTATGAAGTACATTAAGATTGAAATCATTAAAGGAGGCGAAAATGGCCCAAGATATAAAAAATGAAGAAGTAGAAGAAGTCCAAGAAGAGGAAGTTGTGGAAACGGTAGAAGAAACAACTCCTGAGAAGTCTGAATTGGACTTGGCAAATGAACGTGCGGATGAGTTCGAAAATAAATACCTTCGCGCTCATGCAGAAATGCAAAATATCCAACGCCGTGCCAATGAAGAGCGTCAAAACTTGCAACGTTATCGTAGCCAGGACTTGGCAAAAGCGATTCTCCCTTCTTTGGATAACCTAGAGCGTGCACTCGCAGTTGAAGGTTTGACAGATGATGTGAAGAAGGGCTTGGAAATGGTGCAAGAAAGTTTGATTCATGCTTTGAAAGAAGAAGGAATCGAAGAAATCGCAGCTGACGGTGAATTTGACCATAACTACCATATGGCCATCCAAACTCTCCCAGCAGACGATGAACACCCAGCAGATACCATCGCCCAAGTCTTCCAAAAAGGCTACAAACTCCATGACCGCATCCTACGCCCAGCAATGGTGGTTGTTTATAACTAAGATACAAAGCCCGTAAAAAGCTCACAGTAAAAATAGGAGATTGACGAAGTGTTCGATGAACACAAGAAAATCTATCTTTTTTACCCAGAGCTTAGGGCGTGTTCGATTAAGCAATTCTGACAGTAGCAAAAGCAACTCGTCGTCGAAATAATATCGATTTCGACTCCTCGTGTTGTAACATAATAGGAATCTTGTCCGAAACGACAATAAACTATGAAGAAAGATAAAAAAGTAGTTCAGCTTTGCAATAGTGAGCGAAGCGAACCAAAGACGATACTCTTCGCCGTGGCGCTATTTGCGCAAACTTTGAGACCTTAGGCTCAAAGTTTAGTCAAAGAGATTAACGAAGTCAAGCTCTGACGGCGCCGCCACTTAAGAAGAGTATCAAAAAGAAAAAAAGAAGATAAATTTAAGGAGAAAAACACATGTCTAAAATTATCGGTATTGACTTAGGTACAACAAACTCAGCAGTTGCAGTTCTTGAAGGAACTGAAAGCAAAATCATCGCCAACCCAGAAGGAAACCGTACAACTCCATCTGTAGTCTCATTCAAAAACGGCGAAATCATCGTTGGTGATGCTGCAAAACGTCAAGCAGTTACAAATCCAGATACAGTTATCTCTATCAAATCTAAGATGGGAACTTCTGAAAAAGTTTCTGCAAATGGAAAAGAATACACTCCACAAGAAATCTCAGCTATGATTCTTCAATACTTGAAAGGCTACGCTGAAGACTACCTTGGTGAAAAAGTAACGAAAGCAGTTATCACAGTTCCTGCTTACTTCAACGACGCTCAACGTCAAGCGACAAAAGACGCTGGTAAAATCGCTGGTCTTGAAGTAGAACGTATTGTCAACGAACCAACTGCAGCCGCTCTTGCTTACGGTTTGGACAAGACTGATAAAGAAGAAAAAATCTTGGTATTCGACCTTGGTGGTGGTACATTCGACGTATCTATCCTTGAATTGGGTGACGGTGTCTTCGACGTATTGTCAACTGCAGGGGACAACAAACTTGGTGGTGACGACTTTGACCAAAAAATCATTGACCACTTGGTGGCAGAATTCAAGAAAGAAAACGGTATTGACTTGTCTACTGACAAGATGGCAATGCAACGTTTGAAAGATGCAGCTGAAAAAGCGAAGAAAGACCTTTCTGGTGTGACTTCAACTCAAATCAGCTTGCCATTTATCACTGCAGGTGAGGCTGGACCTCTTCACTTGGAAATGACCTTGACTCGTGCGAAATTTGACGATTTGACTCGTGACCTTGTAGAACGTACAAAAGTTCCAGTTCGTCAAGCCCTTTCAGATGCAGGTTTGAGCTTGTCAGAAATCGACGAAGTTATCCTTGTTGGTGGTTCAACTCGTATCCCAGCCGTTGTCGAAGCTGTTAAGGCTGAAACTGGTAAAGAACCAAACAAATCAGTTAACCCTGACGAAGTAGTTGCTATGGGTGCTGCCATCCAAGGTGGTGTGATTACTGGTGATGTCAAAGACGTTGTCCTTCTTGACGTAACACCATTGTCACTTGGTATCGAAACAATGGGTGGCGTCTTCACAAAACTTATCGATCGCAACACTACTATTCCAACATCTAAATCACAAGTCTTCTCAACAGCGGCAGACAACCAACCAGCAGTTGATATTCATGTTCTTCAAGGTGAACGCCCAATGGCAGCAGATAACAAGACTCTTGGACGTTTCCAATTGACAGATATCCCAGCTGCACCTCGTGGAATTCCTCAAATCGAAGTAACATTTGACATCGACAAGAACGGTATCGTGTCTGTTAAGGCCAAAGACCTTGGAACTCAAAAAGAACAAACAATTGTTATCCAATCAAACTCAGGCTTGACTGACGAAGAAATCGACCGCATGATGAAAGATGCAGAAGCTAATGCTGAAGCAGATAAGAAACGTAAAGAAGAAGTTGACCTTCGTAACGAAGTTGACCAAGCTATCTTTGCGACTGAAAAGACAATCAAGGAAACTGAAGGAAAAGGCTTTGACGCAGAACGTGACGCTGCCCAAGCTGCCCTTGATGACCTTAAGAAAGCTCAAGAAGACAATAACTTGGATGAAATGAAAGCAAAACTTGAAGCATTGAACGAAAAAGCTCAAGGCCTTGCTGTTAAACTCTACGAACAAGCCGCAGCAGCGCAACAAGCTCAAGCAGGAGCAGAAGGCGCACAAGCAACAGGAAACGCAGGCGATGACGTCGTAGACGGAGAGTTTACGGAGAAATAAAATAGTCCAGTGGACTATTTTATCCCGAGCTTGAAAATCGGGGAACGAGGTCGTCAAGAATGACTAATCACTAACGTGATTGTCCTTCTACGGTAATCGCTATGGCGACTGACCTAAACGCCTTACTAGTTCAAAAAAGTATAATCGAATTTGTTTTTGAACGTCGTAATGATAGGAAGAAATCCAGAGGTTGCAACCCAGCCTCTGTTTTTCGATAAAATAGAGGATGTTGCGTATGAAAAAAGTACTTTGTGTCATTTATCCTAATTTTTCTCTTTATGAGATAGCCTCTTTAACAAGTACTTTAGCTCTGTCTTTTGATATCACGATTGATTATGTAGCTTCAGATCATTTGATGGTGGTCTCTGAGGATGGTTTGCCCTGTCAACCGACGAAAACATTGGATCAAATCCGTATAGAAGATTATTCTTGTGTGATTTTGCCAGGAATGGTAAATATAGGTCCTGCTCTACAAGATGAGAAATTGATCTCGTTTTTGAGAAGTCTTAATGAGCAAGATATCCTAATTGCAGCTATTTCTTCAGCGCCTCTTTTATTGGCGAAAGCAGGCTTGTTGAACGACACGAAATTTACAGGTGGAATTTGGCAAAACTTCTTTGACTATTTTGAATTTCTTCCACGTGAGAATTTCCAACCGAAAGTTCTTGTCCAAGATAAACAAATCATTACGGCTATCGGTTTTGCACATCAAGAGTTTGCAAGAAAAGTGATTTTCGGTTTAGGGTTGGCAGAGAATACGGACAACTATTTTAAAGAACAGAACGAGTATGCTGAAGAGGATTTGATATTTACTCTATCAGATGAAGAGTTTAATCAAGTGAAGCAGAGTATAGAAAACAGCCTCTAAAGATTTACATGAAAATTATAGAAAGGAACAAAGGTGTTCAGGGAATTGAACACGGGTTTCCAAATTTCTTACTCAATATAACAGAAAGGAATTGAACCCGACCTAAATTCTCGGAAAAAAGATAAATCTGTCTAGGAGCATCGCTCCAGCGTCAGATTTCCTATTTTTCAGTTGAATTTTACGGTCTTGGTATCTTGTATGAACAATACTGAATTTTATGATCGTCTGGGGGTGTCAAAAAACGCTTCGGCAGACGAAATCAAAAAGGCTTATCGTAAGCTTTCGAAAAAATACCACCCAGATATCAACAAGGAGCCTGGTGCTGAGGAAAAATACAAGGAAGTTCAGGAAGCCTATGAGACTTTGAGTGACGACCAAAAACGGGCTGCCTATGACCAATACGGTGCGGCTGGAGCCAACGGTGGTTTTGGTGGAGCTGGTGGTTTCGGCGGTTTCGATGAGGCAGGAGGCTTCGGTGGTTTTGAAGATATCTTCTCAAGTTTCTTCGGCGGAGGCGGTGCTTCGCGCAATCCGAATGCTCCTCGTCAAGGGGATGATCTCCAGTATCGTGTGAATTTGACCTTTGAAGAAGCTATTTTTGGAGCTGAAAAAGAGGTTAAGTACAATCGTGAAGCAAGCTGTAGTACATGTAATGGCTCAGGTGCTAAGCCAGGAACAAGTCCAGTCACTTGTGGACGCTGTCATGGCGCTGGTGTCATTAACGTCGATACACAAACTCCTCTTGGTATGATGCGTCGCCAAGTAACCTGTGATGTCTGTCACGGTCGCGGAAAAGAAATCAAAGATCCATGTACAACATGTCACGGAACAGGTCATGAAAAACAAGCCCATAGTGTACATGTAAAAATCCCTGCTGGTGTGGAAACCGGTCAACAAATTCGCCTAGCAGGCCAAGGTGAAGCAGGCTTTAACGGTGGACCTTATGGTGACTTGTATGTAGTGGTTTCTGTGGAAGCCAGCGACAAGTTTGAACGTGAAGGAACGACTATCTTCTACAATCTCAACCTCAACTTTGTCCAAGCAGCTCTTGGTGACACAGTTGATATCCCAACTGTTCACGGTGATGTTGAATTGGTTATCCCAGAGGGAACTCAGACTGGTAAGAAATTCCGTTTACGTGGTAAGGGAGCTCCGAGCCTTCGTGGCGGTGCAGTTGGTGACCAATACGTTACAGTTAATGTCGTAACACCGACAGGCTTGAACGACCGCCAAAAAGCAGCTTTGAAAGAATTCGCAGCTGCAGGCGATTTGAAAGTCAATCCAAAGAAAAAGGGCTTCTTTGACCATATTAAAGATGCCTTTGAAGGAGAATAAAGCAAAAAGAGCCGTTGGGCTCTTTTTGTGTTATCTTTGAAAATTTAGCGTCGAAAAATCATTTTCCAGTTAGCCTATTATTTATACTTTTGCTTGAGTAAGCCAGCTGCATCCATCTCCTGGATAAGTTGCTTGAATTCTGCTTCCTTACCAGGCTTAATGGTAACGGTATCAATGTGTTTGATTGCTGAGTTATCCTGAATATCCACCAAAGTCAAGGCTTTTTCATAGAAAGCAATTCCCTTTTTTAGACTTTCCTGATCCTTCCAATATAGAACTGAGTAATCAGGATTTGGTTTCTTTCCGATTTCTTGTAAATAATTCCTACTTTCCTTCTCTAAAAATTGCAATAAACCATGATTGAACAAGTTATCCCCTACTTTATAGTATGAAATCTCTCCAGTCTGTAGGACATAGACTTCGAGTCGGTTTTTGGTGAGTTTTGGACTTTCTTTTAGGACAGAATGACTATTGATGACCTCATCTGAGAAAGTAACATAAAAATTTAAGCCCCCACCTTCGTATTTATATCTTCCATTTGATTTTACTTTCTTAGGAGGCATGTCAAGGGAGGTAAAGATTTGTTTTAAGTCTTCGTTCCCTTTTCGGATGTCACTCGGTGAGGCTCTGAAAGTAAAGAATAGTAGTAGAAATGCTAGGGCGGCAAGAAGGGTAAGGCAACCACAAGGGATCAGGATGATCTTAGCCAGATCTTTTAAGAAGTTTTTCATGATTATTCCCTTTCTATTCTGTTAGGATCTAGTAATCCTAAATGTAGCTAAGGGGATTCCAGTAAAGTTGGAGACTTTCATTTCCTTGCTTTTTCTTCTTGGAGAAGCGCCATTCGAGTCTGGATATCTTTTTCCAAGACCTTAAACTTGTAAGTCAGGTCTTCTTGATATTCCTTGATGAGTTCTTTTTGTTGGTCGATGATTTGCAGGCTATTTTGGATAATATCCACATCGTCCTTGATAGCTTGAACGCGGTCAGTGGTATTCAAGACTTCATCTGTGATGGTTTGGCGATTTTTTGTGACCAGATAACTTCCGGCTGCAGCTCCTGCAAATAGCAGTAGGTTGGATAATTTCATAACAACTCCTTATGCGTTTTTGATGGTTTCAGCGACTTGAGCAAGTTTGTCAAAGTCAGGTTCGTGGGCGATAAAATCAATCTTGAGGTCATCGTCCGCACTGTAGCGAGGCACGAGGTGAACGTGGGTATGAAAGACGGTTTGCCCTGCGATTTCTTCACAGTTGGTAATGATATTCATACCAGCAGCATTGGTAGCTTTCATGACTTTTTGAGCTACTTTTGGTACTTGGGCAAAGAGTTGGCTGGCGCTAGTAGCGTCCATTTCCAAGAGATTGCGATAGTGTTCTTTTGGCACGACCAAGGCGTGTCCTGGTGTCACTTGAGAGATATCAAGAAAGGCAAGAACTTGCTCATCTTCATATACTTTTGAAGCAGGAATTTCCCCTGCGATGATTTTACAAAAAATGCAATCTGACATAAAATCTACCTCTACTGTATTGAATTTTGATATAATATAGCTACATTATACCAGATTTGGAGAAAATATGTTAGAAATTAAAAATCTGACAGGTGGCTATGTTCATGTCCCTGTCTTGAAAGATGTGTCCTTTACTGTTGAAAGTGGGCAGTTGGTTGGTTTGATTGGTCTCAATGGTGCAGGAAAATCAACGACCATCAATGAGATTATCGGTCTGTTGACACCTTATAGTGGTTCCATCAATATCAATGGCTTGACCCTGCAAGAAGATGCGACTAACTACCGCAAGCAAATTGGCTACATTCCTGAGACACCTAGTCTTTATGAGGAATTGACCCTCAGAGAGCATATCGAAACGGTTGCCATGGCTTATGGTATTGAGCAGAAAGTGGCTTTTGACCTAGTAGAGCCCTTGTTAAAAATGTTTCGTCTGGACCAGAAATTAGATTGGTTTCCTGTTCATTTTTCAAAAGGGATGAAGCAGAAGGTCATGATTATCTGTGCTTTTGTGGTGGATCCTAGTCTTTTCATCGTGGATGAGCCTTTCCTTGGTCTTGATCCGCTGGCTATTGCAGACTTGATTCAGCTTTTGGAAGTGGAAAAGCAAAAGGGTAAGTCTATTCTCATGAGTACTCACGTGCTGGATTCGGCTGAGAAGATGTGTGATGCCTTTGTCATTCTTCACAAGGGAGAGGTGCGTGCCAAGGGGAATCTCCTGCAACTGCGCGAAGCCTTTGATATGCCTGAGGCTAGTTTAAATGATATTTACTTGGCTCTGACCAAAGAGGAGGAGCTATGAAAGACTTGTTTTTAAAGAGAAAGCAGGCTTTTCGTAAGGAGTGTCTTGGTTATTTGCGCTATGTTCTCAATGACCACTTTGTCTTGTTCCTGCTTGTTCTGCTGGGCTTTCTAGCCTACCAGTACAGTCAACTCTTGCAACATTTTCCTGAAAATCATTGGCCTATTCTTTTGTTTGTAGGAACTACGTCTGTTTTACTTTTGCTTTGGGGTGGAATTGCCACTTATATGGAGGCTCCAGACAAGCTCTTTCTCTTGGTTGGAGAAGAGGAAATCAAGCTCCACCTCAAGCGTCAAACGGGCATTTCCCTAGTCTTTTGGCTCTTTATCCAGACCCTTTTCTTGCTGTTATTTGCGCCCTTATTTTTGGCAATGGGTTATGGTTTGCCTGTTTTTCTGGTCTATGTGCTTTTATTGGGAGTAAGTAAATATTTCCTCTTTCGTCAAAAGGCCAGCAAATTTTTTACTGAAACTGGACTGAACTGGGACTATGTTATTTCTCAAGAAAGCAAGCGTAAGCAAGTCTTGCTTCGTTTCTTCGCTCTCTTTACGCAGGTAAAAGGAATTTCAAACAGTGTCAAACGTCGTGCCTATCTGGACTTTATCCTAAAGACTGTTCAGAAGGTGCCTGGAAAGATTTGGCAAAATCTCTATCTGCGTTCTTATCTGCGAAATGGAGACCTCTTTGCTCTCAGTCTCCGTCTGCTCTTGCTTTCCATACTGGCGCAGGTCTTTATCGAGCAAGCTTGGATTGCGACAGCAGTGGTGGTTCTCTTTAACTACCTCTTGCTCTTCCAGTTGCTGGCCCTCTATCATGCCTTTGACTACCAGTATTTGACCCAACTCTTTCCACTGGACAAGGGGCAAAAGGAAAAAGGCTTGCAGGCGGTAGTCCGAGGATTGACCAGTTTGGTCTTAGTAGTGGAATTAGTTGTTGGGTTGATTACCTTCCAAGAAAAACTAGCCCTTCTAGCCTTACTGGGAGCTGGTTTGGTTTTACTAGTCTTGTACCTACCTTATCAGGTCAAACGTCAGATGCAGGACTAACATTGTCTATATGACACTAAAAAAGAAGTTGAGTTCAGTTTGTCTCAGCTTCTTTTATTTTCTACAAGAGAATGGTTGGACCGTAGAGACTTAACTTGGTCTTGACTTGGTCAAAGTGGAAGCGGTCATAGGCCCGCCAAGCGGCGCGAGTAGGAGCATCTGGATCAAGAGCGCTGAGTCCCATGAGAAGACTGGAAGTCTGGTAAAATTTTTCCAGTTCAATCAAGACTCGATTGTCCACTGTCTCAGTCTTGGCTAGAAAACCAAGAATAGAGTCTAATTGTTCCTGAAAGCGGACGTCGTCAGCGGTTGCCTGTTTGCATGCTTGATAGGCTTTGTTTAAGTCAGTAATCAAAGTCTGAGCTCTTTTGATGGGGTCTGTGTCTGTCATGAAAATTCCTCCTTTAATCTGGGTGCCAGTCTTGGTTCTAGCAACTGTGTTTTGATACTGTTAGTCTACCATTTTTAGAGTTTTTTTCAGCCTCAAATCTTTAATTGTTCTTGAAATTTCCTGAATGGTACTGTTAAGATTTTATGATAAAATAGTTGTAAGCTCATCATGATGTTGTAGAAAAATAGTCCTTTTAGGAGTTTTCAAAGACTGTTTAGGATTGTATGTGCTTGTGTTAGACCTTTTCTGTTATTCTTTTCTTAGGAGGAGAATCCAATGAAACATATGATTATTCAGACACAGAAAACAGTCTATAAAGTAAACGTTGACGATATCTACTATATCCAAACACATCCAACTAAAGCCCATACCGTACAGATTGTTACAGAAGAGGCTAGTTTTAATATGGTTCAAAATTTAAGTAATCTTGAGAACCAATATGGGGAAAACTTGATGAGGTGTCATCGAAATTGTTTGGTCAATCTTGATAAATTAAAATCGATTGATTTTCAAGAAAGAATCCTTTTTCTCGGAGAAGAAGGTCAATACGCTGTCAAGTATGCCAGACGTCGCTATAGAGAAATTCGTCAAAAATGGTTGAAAGAAGGAGAGTAAGAAGATGAGAATATTTGTTTTAGAAGATGATTTTTCCCAACAAGCTAGAATTGAAACGACCATTGAGAAACTTTTGAAGGAACATCATATCACTCCGAGTTCTTTTGAAGTTTTTGGCAAGCCAGACCAACTGCTGGCAGAGGTGCATGAGAAGGGGGCCCATCAGCTATTCTTTTTGGATATTGAGATTCGAAATGAAGAGATGAAGGGTCTAGAAGTGGCTAGAAAGATTCGGGATCGGGATACTTATGCTCTCATCGTCTTTGTGACGACTCACTCGGAGTTTATGCCCCTGTCCTTTCGCTACCAAGTGTCTGCTTTGGACTACATTGATAAGGCCTTGTCAGCAGAGGAGTTTGAATCTCGTATCGAGACAGCCCTTCTCTATGCCAATAGTCAAGACAGTAAAAGTCTGGCGGAAGATTGCTTTTACTTTAAATCAAAATTTGCCCAATTCCAATATCCTTTTAAAGAGGTTTACTATCTCGAAACGTCTCCCAGAGCCCATCGTGTTATTCTCTATACCAAGACGGACAGGCTGGAATTTACAGCGAGTTTAGAGGAGGTTTTCAAGCAGGAGCCTCGTCTCTTGCAGTGCCACCGCTCTTTTCTCATCAATCCTGCCAATGTGGTTCGTTTGGATAAGAAAGAAAAACTGCTTTTCTTTCCCGATGGGGGAAGCTGTCTGATCGCACGTTATAAGGTCAGGGAAGTGTCTGAGGCTATCAATAACTTGCACTGAGCTAGGAGAATTTATGAATATTGCTTGGATATTGTTGTATACACTTCTTACTAATGGACTAGAAATTGTCATTTTCTTTAAGGTAGATGGAATTGGTCTCACTTTTGAGAGAATTTTTAAGGCTTTTCTTTTTAAGATACTGTTGGCCTTTGTTTCTGTAATGATTAGCTATATAGTAGGAAATAATTACTTATCTTATTATACAGAACCCTTGTACGGCATAGGCTTGTCTTTCTTATTGTTAAGAGGTTTTCCTAAAAAACTCCTTTTCTTTTATGGTCTCTTTCCAATGATATTGGTGAATCTCTTTTATAGAGGTCTTTCTTATTTTGTGCTTCCATTTTTGGGACAAGGGCAATTACATGATGATTACTCTTTGATTTGGTTGTGTATAATAATTTTCAATTTCTTCATTTCTCTAGCCTTTTTGAAATGGTTGGACTATGATTTCACTAGCTTGAGAAGGGAGATTCTAGATAAAGCCTTTCAAAAGTCCCTGACTAAAATTAACTGGATAATGGGGGCTTACTATCTAGTGATGCAAAGTCTGTCTTTCTTTGAATATGAACAAGGTATTCAATCAACGACTGTTCGCCATCTCATCCTAGTGTTTTACCTGCTCTTTTTTATGGGGATTATCAAGAAATTGGATACCTATTTGAAGGAAAAACTTCAGGAGAAACTGAACCAAGAACAGGCCTTGCGCTATAGAGATATGGAGCGCTATAGTCGGCATATAGAGGAACTTTACAAGGAAGTACGGAGTTTTCGTCATGACTACACCAACCTCTTGACCAGCTTACGTCTGGGTATTGAAGAGGAGGATATGGAGCAGATAAAAGAGGTCTACGACTCGGTCTTAAAGGATTCTAGTCAGAAATTGCAGGACAATAAATATGATCTGGGCCGATTGGTGAATATTCGTGATAAAGGCCTCAAAAGTCTTTTAGCAGGAAAATTTATAAAAGCTAGAGAAAAGGATATTGTCTTTAATGTTGAAGTTCCTGAGGAGATTCAGGTCGAGGGGATGAGACTACTTGATTTTCTAACCATTGTGTCGATCCTTTGTGACAATGCCATTGAAGCCAGTGCAGAGGCCAGTCAACCTCATGTTTCAATCGCCTTTTTAAAAAATGGGGCACAGGAGACCTTTATCATTGAAAACTCCATCAAAGAAGAGAGCATCGATATTTCTGAAATCTTCTCCTTTGGAGCCAGTTCTAAAGGGGAGGAGAGAGGAGTTGGTCTCTATACTGTCATGAAAATTGTGGAAAGCCATCCTAATACCAGTCTAAATACCACCTGTCAAAATCAAGTCTTTCGTCAGGTGTTTACTATAATACATATAGAATGATAAAAAATAAGACCGAGAGTGCTTGTTTCTCGGTCTGTATGGCTGAATAGTTAATCAAAGTAGTTTTGAGTTACAGTAAATTGCTTGTATGAAATAATTTTCTCTATCATCAACTATCGGGAGGGGTTCTAATTTTTGAAATCTAATTCTGCTATATCTACTTTTTATTTTTAGTTTTTAATAATCCTATTATAGATAGAGTTATTAAAGTTATGGACATTAAACTGCTAAAAATAAATACTTTTGATGTTAATCCAATAGAAAATAGTAATATTCCATAAAAAATATTGGATATATAATAAATCTTATTTTTCATGATTACTTGCCTCCGAATATAGATTCTTGCTATGTTACAAATGTGACAAGTTTAGTATAGTACTATTTTTAAAAAAATTTTCATCCAAATCTTGAATGGTTATTGAAACATCTTGAATTGAACAAAGAACTTTCTCCTTACCAAAATAATGAATATCATTCAGAAAACAAAAATAATATATACTCTAGTTTGTGAGGTATCCTATATGAATAAGAAATCCTTTTTTATCATCTGTTCTGCGTTGATTATAGCATCGAATCTTCTCATGATTTCCGTGGTGAACAAGGGAGAAGAAACAGGGAGCAACCTGTTTGTGATTGCTATAGCCTGTGTTTTGCTACCAGCCTTTTTATATGCAGTTAAGAACCGACAGACTTCATTGGTAAATGTAGAATCAATACTCATGATCCAGTTGGCAGTTATATCTCTACTCCGTCTTGTCAACAGAATAGAGAGTACGCCTGAAATCCTCAACATTATCATTACCCTCCTAGTTTTGGCAAGTGGGACAGCCTGTATCCTCGTTGCAATCATGAGAATCTATCAGAACAGACGGAAGTAAGGCTGAATAGTTCTCGATTTTAGATTGTTGTGTTGTCAAGTTCCCTTAGGGCAAGTATGTTTTCCATGCTTGCTTTTTAAATTTTTTACAATTCAAGATGTTTTGATGACCATTTATGATTTGAGTGTTCCAAGGTCAAAATGAGTGCTATACTAGCAGTGTAAAGGTTCTTGCTCAACTAAGATAAAGCACACATTTAGGAGGATATTATGAAGAAAAAAATACTGATCATTTTCGTTCTGTATCTGATCATGTCCATCTTTCTTTATCCGCTTAGGGAGAGTATATGGTATCAGTTATTTTATACCATAGCCTATATGATTGCAGTTATGATCTATGTTGCTTTAACTAAAAAGAAAGGAGCAAAGAAATGAAAACTTTTCTTGCTAAAAAACGGAATATCTTCCTTGCGAGATTGTTCCTAGGTCAGTTGCCCTTGATTGTTTCTACTTATCTATTTCTATCTCGTCAGTTTTTAAATTTTTCCTTGGTTTTCCAATTTCTCTTAGTGGTTATTAACTTAGCTTCCATTTTGGTCACTGTTTACCTCACTAGGGAGATGAGGATAAGAGAGTTTGAAGATGATGATTTGGTTAGTCCTAGAACCAATCAACTCATGTATATCGGCTTGACAGGTTTTATGTCTATTATTTGTTTGTATAGAGGTATCACAGCAGGAGAATCCTATCAACAACTAATTGCCTATATTGGCGCTATTCTCTGCTTGCTTATCATGCTTCTGCTCATGTGGGGCTTGAAGTATTATAAAAAGTAGAGGCTAATGCAGTTTTTGCAATTCAAGATGTCTCGATGACAATTTAAGATTTGGATGAAAAACTTTAACAAATAGTGCTATACTGAAATTGTCAAAGTTGCAACGGGTGCTGCTACATTCTGTTAAAAATCGCTCTTGATTGATAAGCTGGATTTGTTAGGAAAGGAGTAAATAATTATGGATAAGAAAAAGATAGTTTCGACTATAATATGTATAGTATTTCTTGTAGTGTCAGTGGATAATTTTTTTAGAGATTTAACCCCGTTATTATTCATTTTAAATATTATTGGCCTAACTTGTTTTTTAGTGTTAACATACACTAACATAAAAGAGATACTCTTAAATATAAGTAAATGATGATTTGGTTAGTCCTAGAACCAATCAACTCATGTATATCGGCTTGACAGGTTTTATGTCTATTATTTGTTTGTATAGGGGTATCACAGCAGGAGAATTTTATCAACAATTAATTGCCTACATTGGTGCTATTCTCTGCTTGCTTATCATGCTTCTACTCATTTGGGGTTTGAAGTATTATAAAAAGTAGCTTGTTTTATATGGGACTAACCTATGGTCTGGCAAGGGGAGGTATTAGGCTAGTCGTTGTCTTGTAGATAGTAGGAGGAGTTCTATGAAAAAACACGCTATTCTTTTCAAAACGAGTGCAATTCTTTCTTATTTGTTTCTGTTTTTCGGATTGTTTTGGACAACCCAATTTTGGAGCAATTATTGGGAGTTCTCGTCTTGGGTAGGAAATCTTATCTGGATTCGAAACATCATCAGTCTTCTCTTTATCGGCTTGATGGTTTGGATTTTGGTCAGGTCGGGCCATGCTTATCTCTTTCGCCTCCCTAGGAAAAAGTGGTTGAGCTATTCTGTTCTGACGGTGTTAGCAGCTGTTGTGCTTATCTGCTTTAACTATCTGACAGCTAAACACGTTCAGGGAACCAATGAAGGTTGGAATTTGTTTATTGCCTATAGTGAGACCAATTTTGCGGAGTTTGGTGTTTACCTAACCTTAATCGTGCTAGGACCTCTGATGGAAGAATTGGTATGTAGGGGATTGCTTCAACATGCCTTCTTTAAGAATTCGAGGTGGGGGCTGGATCTTCTCTTTCCGTCATTCTTATTTGCCTTGCCCCACTTTTCTAGCTTGCCAAGTCTCGCAGATATTTTTGTCTATACGGCAGTGGGCTGTCTATTTGCCTGTCTAACACGTTATACGAAGAGTATCTATCCTTCTTATTCGATTCATATTGTTAATAATATCATTGCAAACTTACCATTTTTGCTCACTTTTCTACATAGGGTCTTGGGGTAAAAAAACAAAGGCTTGCTTTTCAGCCATAGAGGAGGTCATCATGTATAAACACTTATTTTTCCTAGATTCCAAAACCTTAGACTGGTTGACACCTTATATTCTGGTCTTGGCTTCTGACACCATTGCCTTTAATGTTTTTGTGCTAACCTTTGTATCTGTTGTGGCCTTTTATTTCCTAAATCCCATGCTATCTTTAATGGCTATCTTCTTAGGGGGTGGTTATGTGGTCGGATTTTGGTTACTCAAATGGTTTGTTTTGGAAAGGCTAGAACTAAAGAATGACGTGTAGGGAAGTCTGTTTGTTGAGGAGGATAGTTTTATGGCCATTTTCAATAAATGTCATGCCTTGTTTTTGGGATTTTTAGTATTTGCAATCGTTGGTGCAGCGGGTTATTCCATTAATCAAGGGGATTATTTTCAACACCAGTACACATTCATTATTATAAAGAGTCTCTTGCTTTTCCTTAGTTTTGGTTATGCGAAATGGTTTGACATGATTTCTTTTGGGATGTTAAGCAGGAAACAACTCTTGCTCATCATTGGAATCTTCCTTCTCATGGTGCTTGTAAATATCGGCTATCATGCCTTTTTCTCAGTTGTTTCTGGTGCTTCGGATCAACACCTTGAGGAAGCTAGTAAAGGACTTTCGCTTTCTTTTATTGTTAGTGCTACAGTTTTGGCACCTATACAGGAGGAATTCATGTTTAGAGGGCTTCTTCAAGGTGCAGTTTTTGATAATTCTTGGCTGGGGCTTGTACTGACTTCCTCTCTCTTTTCTTTCCTGCATGAACCTTATGATATTCCTTCGTTTTGCTATTATCTTTTCGGGGGCTTGTCGCTGGGCTTTGCCTATAAAAAGAGCCAAAATTTGTGGGTTTCTACTCTAGTCCATATGTTTTACAACAGTTTGCCACTTTTAACTTAAACTCAATGAAAATTAAAGAGCAAACTAGGAAACTAGCCGCAGGTTGCTCAAAACAGTGTGTTGAGGTTGTGGATAGAACTGACGAAGTCAGTCACATATATAATCCAAGGCGACGTTGACGTGGTTCGAAGAGTATAAAATGGTTTGTTTTGGAAAGACTAGAGTTAAAGGATGACTTGTAGGGAAGTTTGTTTGGTGAGGAGGATGATTTTATGAAGTTTTTTGATAAATTTCATGCCTTTTGCTTTGGATTTTTAGTACTACTAATCGTCATTACAGTTCCTTATACGATTAACCATGGGGATTTTTTTCAAAATGAATCTGAATTGATTATTGTAAGTCTTCTAGTAACCTCGCTGAGTGTTGCATATGCTAGACAGTTTGAAATGATTTCTTTTGGGATGTTAAGCAAGAAACAACTTTTGCTTTTCATTGAAATCTTTCTTCTAAGTCTGCTTGAGACGCTGGTTTATATTCATTTCTTCGCTGTTTCTTCTGGCGCAGGAGTTCAACACTTGGCGGAAGTCAGCAGAGGAATTTCTCTGTCTTTGATTTTGACTTCCTCAGTTTTTGGCCCCATCCAGGAGGAACTCATTTTCAGAGGACTTCTTCAAGGTGCGGTTTTTGACAATTCTTGGTTAGGGCTTGTGCTAACTTCCTCTCTCTTTTCTTTTATGCATGGACCTTCTAATGTCCCTTCGTTTATTTTTTATCTACTTGGGGGCTTGTTACTGGGATTTGCTTATAAAAAGAGCCAAAATCTATGGGTTTCTACTCTAGTTCACATGTTTTACAACAGTTGGCCACTCTTATATTATTTATAAAAATTATGAAAAGGTAAGTAGGAGATTGTGCTTACCTTTTTCAAGTTATAATGATAGACCGAGCCAATTGAGATGCTTTTCTTTGAGAATCGGGCGTGGAGCGGTTGACGAATAGGCCAAAAACTAGTAGAATAGTAAGGAAACTTTATACGGAGGAAAGAAATGGATTTGGGTGATAATGAGCTAACACTGACTCCCATACCTGGGAAAAGTGGCAAGGCTTATATGGGTAGCTATCCTGATGGGAAGCGCATCTTTGTAAAAATGAACACCTCTCCAATCCTACCTGGTCTAGCTAGAGAACAAATTGCTCCACAATTATTATGGAGTCGCCGTTTGGCAGATGGGCGTGATATGTGTGCTCAAGAATGGTTGACAGGCAAGATATTGACCCCCTATGATATGAATCGTAAGCAAATCGTCAATATTTTAACCCGTCTTCATCGCTCACGTCCGTTGATGACACAGTTGAGTCGTTTGGGATATGCCATGGAAACACCTGTAGATTTACTGCAGTCTTGGCAGGAAACGGCTCCAGATGCTTTGCGTAAAAATCATTTTATCAGTGAAGTGATGGCTGATTTACGTCAGACTATTCCAGGATTTAGAGAGGACCATGCGACCATTGTCCATGGAGATGTACGACATAGTAATTGGATTGAGACAGACAGTGGCTTGATTTATTTGGTGGATTGGGATTCGGTTCGCTTGACCGACCGCATGTTTGATGTGGCCCACATGCTCTGCCATTATATTCCAGAACATCAGTGGAAGGAATGGTTGACCTACTACGGTTACAAGTACAATCAAACGGTATTAAATAAATTGTATTGGTACGGTCAATTGTCTTACTTGAGCCAGATTTCCAAGTATTATATGAACCAAGATTTAGAAAATGTCAATCGGGAGATCCATGGCTTGCGTCACTTCCGAGACAAGTATGGAAAGTGAAGATGAGAGTTAGAAATCGTAAAGGGGCGACAGAATTACTAGAGGCAAATCCCCAGTATGTGGTCCTCAATCCCTTGGAAGCCAAGGGGAAATGGCGGGACTTGTTTGGCAATGACAATCCCATTCATGTGGAAGTTGGAAGTGGAAAGGGTGCCTTTGTTTCAGGTATGGCCAAGCAAAACCCTGACATCAACTATATCGGGATTGATATTCAAAAGTCTGTTTTGAGTTATGCTTTGGACAAGGTGCTTGAAGTTGGAGTGCCTAATATCAAGCTCTTGTGGGTAGATGGTTCTGACTTGACTGACTACTTTGAAGACGGTGAGATCGATCGCTTGTATCTGAACTTTTCAGATCCTTGGCCGAAAAAACGCCATGAAAAGCGTCGTTTGACCTACAAGACCTTCTTGGATACCTTCAAACGTATCTTGCCTGAAAATGGAGAAATTCATTTCAAGACGGATAACCGTGGCTTGTTTGAGTACAGTTTAGTGAGCTTTTCTCAGTATGGCATGAAGCTCAATGGTGTCTGGCTTGATTTACATGCCAGTGATTTTGAAGGCAATGTCATGACAGAATACGAGCAAAAATTCTCCAACAAGGGTCAAGTTATCTACCGAGTTGAGGCAGAATTTTAAGAAATAGCCTGAAATCAGGCTGTATAAGTGCTTTTGCTTTACATAAGCTGGCAAACGTGCTATACTAAGAGTAAGAATATGAAAAGAGAGGCGGGGAAATATCTTCGCCTCTTGCTTATGAGGAGGTGGACGCAATCGCAACAATCGTAGAATTAGTCAGAGAAGTTGTAGAACCTGTCATCCAAGCACCTTTCGAACTCGTGGATATCGAGTATGGAAAGATTGGCAGTGACATGATTCTCAGTATTTTTGTAGATAAACCTGAAGGAATTACCTTGAACGACACGGCAGACTTGACAGAAATTATCAGTCCTGTCTTAGACACCATCAAGCCAGATCCCTTCCCAGAACAATATTTCCTAGAAATCACCAGTCCAGGCTTGGAACGCCCTTTGAAAACCAAGGATGCTGTCGCTGGAGCGGTTGGGAAATACATTCATGTCGGGCTCTACCAAGCCATCGATAAGCAAAAGGTCTTTGAAGGAACCTTGTTGGCCTTTGAAGAGGACGAGTTGACCATGGAATATATGGACAAGACGCGTAAGAAAACCGTCCAAATTCCATATAGTTTAGTATCAAAAGCACGTTTAGCAGTTAAATTATAGAAAAAGAAAGGATAGCTTTTGAGGATTCAAAAGTGAAGAAAACATGAGTAAAGAAATGCTAGAGGCCTTCCGCATTTTGGAAGAAGACAAGGGAATCAAAAAAGAAGATATCATCGACGCAGTAGTAGAGTCGCTTCGTTCCGCTTATCGCAGACGCTATGGTCAATCTGATAGCGTAGCTATTGATTTCAACGAAAAAACAGGTGACTTTACAGTTTATACTGTCCGTGAAGTGGTTGATGAAGTATTTGATAGCCGTTTGGAAATCAGCTTGAAAGATGCTCTTGCCATCAATTCAGCCTATGAACTTGGCGACAAGATCAAGTTTGAAGAAGCACCTGCTGAGTTTGGTCGTGTAGCAGCCCAATCTGCCAAACAAACCATCATGGAAAAAATGCGCAAGCAAACACGTGCCATCACTTACAATACTTACAAAGAACATGAGCAAGAAATCATGTCTGGTACTGTAGAACGCTTTGACAACCGTTTCATCTATGTCAACCTTGGCAGCATTGAAGCCCAATTGTCAAAACAAGACCAAATTCCTGGAGAAGTTTTTGCTTCTCATGATCGTATCGAAGTATATGTTTATAAGGTTGAAGACAACCCTCGCGGTGTGAACGTCTTTGTTAGCCGTAGCCATCCAGAAATGATCAAACGCTTGATGGAGCAAGAAATTCCAGAAGTTTATGATGGAACGGTTGAAATCATGAGCGTGGCTCGTGAAGCTGGTGACCGTACTAAGGTTGCAGTTCGTAGCCATAATCCAAACGTGGATGCTATCGGTACAATCGTTGGACGTGGTGGTGCTAATATCAAGAAGATTACTAGCAAATTCCACCCAGCTCGCTATGATGCTAAGAGCGACCGTATGGTGCCAATCGAAGAAAATATCGACGTTATCGAATGGGTAGCTGATCCAGCTGAATTTATCTACAATGCCATCGCTCCTGCTGAGGTTGATCAAGTTATCTTTGATGAAAACGATAGCAAACGTGCCTTGGTGGTTGTTCCTGATAACAAGCTTTCTCTTGCTATCGGTCGTCGTGGACAAAATGTTCGCTTGGCGGCTCACTTGACTGGTTACCGTATCGATATCAAGTCTGCTAGCGAATTTGAAGCCATGGAAGAAGCTGGTTCGGTAGGTTTGGAAGCAGAAAACGATACTGTAGAAGAATAAAAGCTGCTAGAGGAGGGAAAGATGAAAACGAGAAAAATCCCTTTGCGCAAGTCTGTTGTGTCTAATGAAGTGATTGATAAGCGGGATTTGCTCCGCATTGTCAAAAATAAGGAAGGACAAGTCTTTATCGATCCGACAGGCAAGGCCAACGGCCGCGGCGCTTATATCAAGCTAGACAATGCAGAAGCCTTAGAGGCGAAAAAGAAGAAGGTCTTTAACCGCAGCTTCAACATGGAAGTGGAAGAAAGCTTTTATGACGAGTTGATCGCTTATGTGGATCACAAAGTGAAAAGAAGAGAGTTAGGACTTGAATAAGCAAAAGATAAGCAATCTCTTGGGACTCGCTCAGCGAGCAGGGCGTATCATATCGGGTGAAGAATTGGTGGTCAAGGCCATTCAAGATGGAAAGGCCAAGTTGGTCTTTCTAGCCTATGATGCAGGACCCAATCTGACCAAGAAGATTCAAGATAAAAGTCATTATTATCAAGTAGAAATTGTAACCGTGTTTTCAACACTGGAATTAAGCATAGCAGTCGGAAAATCAAGAAAGGTTTTGGCTGTGACAGATGCTGGATTTACAAAGAAAATGAGGTCTCTTATGGAATAGAAGAGGAGGACATGATTTGTCTAAGAAAAGATTGTACGAAATCGCAAAAGAACTTGGAAAAGAAAGTAAAGAAGTTGTAGCGCGTGCAAAAGAGTTGGGCTTGGATGTGAAAAGCCACTCATCAAGTGTGGAAGAAGCTGTCGCTGCAAAAATCGCTGCCAGCTTTAAGCCTGCAGCTGCTCCGAAAGAAGAAGCAAAACCTGCAGCACCAAAAGCAAGTGCAGAAAAGAAAGCCGAAAAATCTGAGCCAGCTAAACCAGCTGTAGCTAAGGAAGAGGTAAAACCGGCTGAGCCAGTTGCTCCGAAGGCAGAAAAAGTAGCAACAAAACCGCAAAGCCGTAATTTCAAGGCTGAGCGTGAAGCCCGTGCCAAAGAGCAGGCAGAACGACGCAAGCAAAATAAGGGCAATAACCGTGACCAACAACAAAACGGCAACCGTCAGAAAAATGACGGCCGTAATGGCGGAAAACAAGGTCAAGGCAACCGCGACAATCGTCGCTTTAATGATCAAGCTAAAAAACAGCAAGGTCAGCAAAATCGTGGAAACGAGCGCCGTCAACAAGAGGACAAACGTCCAAATCAAGCGACTCCACGCATTGACTTTAAAGCCCGTGCAGCAGCCCTGAAAGCAGAGCAAAACGCAGAGTACGCTCGTTCAAGCGAGGAACGTTTCAAGCAGACTCAGGCTGCCAAAGAAGCCTTGACTCAAGCTAACAAACGCAAGGAGCCAGAGGAAATCTTTGAAGAAGCTGCTAAGTTAGCTGAACAAGCGCAACAAGTTCAAGCAGTGGTTGAAACAGCTCCTGTGAAAAAAGAAGTTGCAGTGGATACACGTCGTAAGAAGCAAGCCCGACCAGACAAAGAGCGCGATGATTACGATCGCGAAGAAGATGGTCCTAGAAAACAACAAAAGAATCGAAGTAGTCAAAATCAAGTGAGAAATCAAAGAAATAGTAACTGGAATAACAACAAAAAGAACAAAAAAGGCAATAACAAGAACAACCGTAATCAGACTCCAAAACCTGTTACAGAACGTAAATTCCATGAATTGCCAACAGAATTTGAATATACAGATGGTATGACCGTTGCGGAAATCGCAAAACGTATCAAACGTGAACCAGCTGAAATCGTTAAGAAACTTTTCATGATGGGTGTCATGGCCACACAAAACCAATCCTTGGATGGGGAAACAATCGAACTCCTCATGGTGGATTATGGTATCGAAGCCAAACAAAAGGTTGAAGTGGATAATGCTGATATCGAACGTTTCTTTGTCGAAGATGGTTATCTCAATGAAGATGAATTGGTTGAGCGTCCACCAGTTGTAACCATCATGGGACACGTTGACCACGGTAAAACAACACTCCTAGATACCCTTCGTAACTCTCGTGTTGCGACAGGTGAAGCAGGTGGTATCACTCAGCATATTGGTGCCTACCAAATCGTGGAAAATGGCAAGAAGATTACCTTCCTTGATACACCAGGACACGCGGCCTTTACATCTATGCGTGCACGTGGTGCTTCTGTTACCGATATTACTATCTTGGTCGTAGCAGCAGATGACGGGGTTATGCCTCAGACTATCGAAGCCATTAACCACTCAAAAGCGGCCAACGTTCCAATCATCGTAGCCATTAACAAGATTGATAAACCAGGTGCCAACCCAGAACGCGTTATTGGTGAATTGGCAGAGCATGGAGTTATGTCAACTGCTTGGGGTGGAGATTCTGAATTTGTTGAAATTTCGGCTAAATTCAACCAAAACATCGAAGAATTGTTGGAAACAGTCCTTCTTGTGGCTGAAATCCAAGAACTTAAGGCAGACCCAACAGTTCGTGCGATTGGTACAGTTATCGAAGCTCGCTTGGATAAAGGAAAAGGTGCGGTAGCAACCCTTCTTGTTCAACAAGGTACCTTGAATGTTCAAGACCCAATCGTTGTCGGAAATACCTTCGGTCGTGTCCGTGCTATGACCAACGACCTTGGTCGTCGTGTTAAGGTAGCAGGTCCATCAACACCAGTTTCAATCACAGGTTTGAACGAAGCGCCAATGGCAGGTGACCACTTTGCTGTCTACGAAGATGAAAAATCTGCGCGTGCAGCTGGTGAAGAGCGTGCCAAACGTGCCCTCATGAAACAACGTCAAGCTACTCAACGTGTTAGCCTTGAAAACCTCTTTGATACCCTTAAAGCTGGTGAACTCAAGTCAGTTAACGTTATCATCAAGGCCGACGTACAAGGTTCTGTTGAAGCCCTTTCTGCCTCACTTCAGAAAATCGATGTGGAAGGTGTTAAAGTTACTATCGTTCACTCAGCGGTCGGTGCTATCAACGAATCAGACGTAACCCTTGCCGAAGCTTCAAATGCCTTTATCGTTGGTTTCAACGTACGCCCTACACCACAAGCTCGTCAACAAGCAGAAGCTGACGATGTTGAGATCCGTCTCCACAGTATTATCTACAAGGTTATCGAAGAGATGGAAGAAGCTATGAAAGGGATGCTTGATCCAGAATTTGAAGAAAAAGTTATTGGTGAAGCAGTTATTCGTGAAACCTTCAAGGTGTCTAAAGTGGGAACTATCGGTGGATTCATGGTTATCAATGGTAAGGTTACCCGTGACTCTAAAGTCCGTGTTATCCGTGACGGTGTCGTTATCTATGACGGTGAACTCGCAAGCTTGAAACACTATAAAGACGACGTTAAGGAAGTTACAAACGGTCGTGAAGGTGGATTGATGATCGATGGCTACAATGATATCAAGACTGATGATGTGATTGAGGCCTACGTCATGGAAGAAATCAAGAGATAAGATTTTTTGCTCCTTTCTTAGGTGGTGAGGGACGCAAGCAAACCGATGGTTTCATTGCTTATTTTTGAGCCTAGAGTCTCAAAAATCCCCTGTGATGGGACTGATAAATCAGTTCCATCACTTTCACCACGGCGAAAGAAGCAGATGATTTCAAATTGAACTTCGTTCCAATTTGAAATGAAAATCAATAAATTTAAAAATAGCTAGGTCTGCTGGCCTAGCTTTTGGTTCAAAGTAGAGAAAGGAATATCATGGCAAATCATTTCCGTATGGATCGTGTGGGCATGGAAATCAAGCGTGAAGTCAATGAGATTTTGCAAAAGAAAGTCCGTGATCCGCGTGTCCAAGGCGTGACCATCACAGATGTTCAGATGCTAGGTGACTTGTCTGTTGCCAAGGTTTACTACACCATTTTGAGTAACCTTGCTTCAGATAATCAAAAAGCCCAAATCGGGCTTGAAAAAGCAACTGGTACCATCAAACGTGAACTTGGTCGCAATTTGAAATTGTACAAAATTCCAGATTTGACCTTCGTCAAAGATGAGTCCATCGAGTATGGAAACAAGATTGACGAAATGCTACGCAATCTGGATAAGAACTAAGAAGAGGGGCAACCCTCTTTTTTGGTGGGGAAATGGCTATAAAGCATGCTGGCGGAATCTTTCCAGAGTTAAACATTATTAAAAAGCTTTATAAAATTTAGCTTGTATGATATTATAGGAAATGAAAGAGTGAGATAAAACGATTTTTCAGCGATATCCAGCAAGACTGGTATCGCCAATATTTTAAAGTGTAGTTAAAAGAGGGAAGATAATATGGGACTTATAAAAACTCTAGCTAAAACTTACGGGAATTACTTTTTGACCCTGCAAGGTGTAAAAGTAATGAAAACGATAAAGAAAGATGACAATGTCGTTGTCGGTCTGGGGAAACTTTTTATTGCAGACAAGTTAATGGATACGGCTCGGTGGCTCATCAAGCCAGAGGAGAGAGAATGAAATTTTTTGGGTCTTCTTGCCATTATTTTTATTAAACCGATTATTGGGATTTTGAAATTCTTTTGGATGATCATCTCTTTTGCAGTTCAATTATTGTTTTACAAGATAGTATTTAAGATATTGGATTGGCTCTTTAAACTTATTTAGGTCGTAATTCAAGTCGCAGAGAACTAGCAGGAACTCCACTGCTAGTTTTTTAATCTCTCTCCATATGGTATAATATAAGCAGTAAAATCAATTTAGAATATTCAATGGAGGTCGTCATGGACAATATCATCGATGTGTCAATTCCTGTTGCAGAAGTGGTGGACAAGCATCCAGAAGTCTTGGAAATCCTAGTCGAGCTTGGTTTTAAACCCCTTGCCAATCCCTTGATGCGCAACACAGTAGGTCGCAAAGTATCGCTTAAGCAGGGTTCTAAGCTTGAAGGAACTCCTATGGACAAGATTGTCCGCACGCTGGAAGCAAACGGCTACGAAGTGATTGGATTAGACTAATGGCAGATGAACGGATTCATGTCCTGCGGGATATTTTGTTAGAATTGCACAATGGTGCCTCTCCTGAGTCGGTTCAGGAGCGTTTTGATGCGACCTTTGCAGGTGTCTCAGCCATAGAGATTTCCCTCATGGAGCACGAGCTGATGAACTCAGACTCAGGTGTCACCTTTGAAGATGTTATGGAACTCTGTGATGTCCATGCCAATCTTTTTAAAAATGCTATTAAGGGTGTCGAAGTAGAGGATACTGAGCATCCAGGTCACCCAGTTCGGGTCTTTAAGGAAGAAAATCTGGCCCTCCGTGCGGCCTTGATTCGCATTCGGAGATTGTTAGATACCTACGAGTCTATGGAAGACGAGGAAATGCTGGTGGAGATGCGAAAGGGCTTGGTCCGTCAAATGGGGCTTTTGGGGCAATTTGACATCCACTACCAGCGCAAGGAAGAGCTCTTCTTTCCTATTATGGAGCGCTATGGACATGATTCACCCCCAAAAGTTATGTGGGGAGTGGATGATCAGATTAGGGAACTCTTTCAAACAGCTTTAGCGACAGCCAAGTCACTACCTGAAGTGCCGATTTCCACTGTAAAAGAAGCTTTTGAAGCCTTTGCGACAGAATTTGAAAGTATGATTTTCAAGGAAGAGTCCATCCTTCTCATGATTCTCCTTGAGTCCTTTACTCAGGATGACTGGCTTCAGATTGCGGAGGAGAGCGACGCTTATGGTTATTCCATCATCCGTCCGTCAGAAAAATGGGTGCCAGAAAGACAGAGCTTTGTTGAGGAAGATAGTGCAGGGGAGCCTGTACAGCTAGATACGGCAGAAGGTCAAGTTCAGCAAGTTATCGATACGCCAGAAGGACAGTTTACCATTACCTTTACCCCTAAGGAAAAGGAAGCAGTGCTGGACCGCCATAGTCAACAGGCTTTTGGGAATGGCTATCTCTCGGTCGAGCAGGCCAATCTCATCCTCAATCACCTCCCCATGGAGATTACCTTTGTTAATAAAGATGATATTTTCCAGTATTACAATGACAATACGCCAGCTGATGAGATGATTTTCAAACGGACGCCGTCCCAAGTTGGGCGCAATGTCGAACTCTGCCATCCGCCTAAGTACTTGGATAAGGTCAAGACCATCATGAAGGGACTTCGTGAGGGAACCAAGGACAAGTATGAAATGTGGTTCAAGTCTGAGTCACGAGGAAAGTTTGTCCACATCACCTATGCTGCAGTACACGATGAAAACGGAGAATTCCAAGGAGTGCTGGAGTATGTTCAGGATATTCAACCCTACCGTGAGATTGACACGGACTATTTCCGTGGATTAGAATAAGGAGAAAAAATGAGTTACGAACAAGAATTTATGAAGGAATTTGAAGCTTGGGTCAATACCCAGATTATGATTAACGACATGGCGCACAAGGAAAGTCAAAAAGTCTACGAAGAAGACCAAGATGAGCGTGCCAAAGATGCTATGATTCGCTATGAAAGTCGCTTGGATGCCTATCAGTTCTTGCTTGGAAAATTTGATAATTTCAAAGCAGGTAAGGGATTCCATGATTTACCAGAAGGCTTGTTTGGTGAGAGAAATTATTAAACGAGATAGATTCTTGATTTTTTACTAAAATCTTGATAGAATATTTATATTAAATCCTTGTCAGAGCAGGGGTTTTTTATTGAAAGGATTTTATCATGTCAAAGAAACTCAGTCGTAAAAAACAATTACGAAATAGCCTCCGTCGCGCAGGTGCTTTTTCAAGTACTGTGACTAAGGTTGTAGAAGAGACAAAAAAAGTCGTGAAACGTGCAGAGCAATCAGCGAGCGAAGCTGGTAAGGCTGTTTCTAAAAAAGTTGAACAAGCAGTAGAAGCTACTAAAGAGCAAGCTCAAAAAGTAGCCAACTCTGTGGAAGATTTTGCAGCTAACCTAGGTGGACTTCCACTTGACCGTGCTAAAACTTTCTACGATGAAGGAATCAAGTCTGCGTCAGATTTCAAAAACTGGACTGAAAAAGAACTCCTTGCCTTGAAAGGAATCGGCCCAGCTACTATTAAGAAATTGAAAGAAAACGGCATCCAGTTCAAGTAATCTTTCTTGTTCCTTGCATTTCCGAAAAAATCTTGCTACAATAGAGCCATTAGAGGTGTTTTGAATCCCACATTTTACAGAAAGTGGCGGTGCTGAGAAGTCCACAAATGTGTCAGAACTAGTTGCTAATGGATGAAAAATTGAAATAAAAGTGTCTTTTTGTTTTAAAGACGAGAGTTGCGGGCAACTGCCCGAAATTGGGTGGTACCGCGGATAAACACATTCGTCCCTGTCATGTAGATGGCAGGGATTTTCTTTTGCGTCTTAGTCAAAGGAGGTTGTTATGAAACAATCATTTAAAACTAATAAACTATACTATGGCTTTCCTGTTTTTATTTTAGGATATCAAGATCAGAATTTTGGATATAACATCACGACCTGTAGTTCCTCTTATAGTCTAGGAGATTGGATTGTGGTTGGAGTCGTTGCGAGAGAGAATGTTGCAGAGCAAATTAAACATTATCAAAAATTTACTGTGAATATTCCTGATGAAAATCTCATGCTCGAGATGGAGCAGGCTGGTTTTATCAGTCATCAGGAGAAATTGGAACGTTTGGGAGTGCATTATGAAATTTCTGAACGGACTCAGGCACCGATTTTAGAGGATTGTCCAGTCGTTTTGGATTGTCAGGTAGATCGGATTATCGAGGAAGATGGAATCTGCCATATCTTTGCTAAGATTGTTGAGCGACTTGTTGACCCAGAACTTTTGGATGAAAAGGGGCATTTTAGAAATGAACTGTTTGCCCCAACATATTTCATGGGAGATGGATATCAGCGCGTCTATCGTTATCTGGACAAGCGTGTAGATATTAAGGGGAGCTTCATCAAAAAAGCGAGGAAGAAGGATGACAAGAGCTGAGTTACCAGAACGCTTGGAAACAGAGCGTCTGGTCTTACGAGTCCGTACAGTGGCGGATGCAGAGGATATCTTTGACTATGCTAGTCTCCCAGAAGTTTCTTACCCAGCAGGCTTTCCACCCGTCAAGACCTTGGAAGATGAGGTTTACTATCTAGAGCATATCCTACCCGAGCGCAATCAAAAGGAAAATCTCCCAGCAGGTTATGGAATTGTGCCCAAAGGGACTAATAATGTTATCGGTTCTGTTGACTTCAATCACCGCCACGAGGACGATGTGCTGGAGATTGGTTATACCTTGCACCCAGACTATTGGGGTCGAGGTTATGTTCCAGAAGCAGCGCGTGCCTTGATTGACATAGCTTTTAGAGAACTAGGTCTTCACAAGATTGAACTCTCTTGCTTTGGCTACAATATCCAAAGTCAACGAGTTGCAGAAAAACTTGGTTTTACTCTTGAAGCTCGCATCCGAGACCGTAAAGATGTTCAAGGAAACCGCTGTGACAGTCTGATATATGGCTTGCTGAGAAGTGAGTGGGAGGTAATTTGATGCATCTTTTCATCATTGGTGCTCCGGCCTCAGGAAAAATGACGATTGGTCAAGAACTATCTCGACTGACGGATTCTACCCTCTTTTATAACCATCAAGCCATCGATTTTGCACTAGAAATCTATCAGGATTATACAGAGGAGATGTGGGAATTTGTTCGTGGAATTACCTTTTCTTTCCTTGGAGCAAGTGCAAGAAATCAGAGATCAGTAATTTTAACAGACGTAATTGATTTTTCAAATCAGTACCAGCTGATGTATTTAAAGCAAATTCAGAATTTATTGGATAACTATCATCAAGAGATTCTTTTTGTGGAGTTGGAAACAAGTCTTGAGGAGCGCTTACATCGAAATCGAACGGAGAATCGATTAAAGCACAAACCCTTAAAACGACATATTGAGGTATCTGAAAGAGAAATTTTAGAGACCACTGAAACCCTTCAATTAAATTCCCAACATCAACCGAATGAGTTGCACCACTACTTTAAAATAAATAATACGAGTTTGTCTGCAGAAGAAGTTGCTAAGCAAATTCAAGATAAAATGAATACAATAGAGAAAGGACAAACACATGTCTAAAGAACTTTCACCTAAATACAATCCAGCCGAGGTTGAGGCTGGTCGTTACCAAAAATGGCTTGATGCGGATGTTTTCAAGCCTTCCGGCGATCAAAAGGCTAAGCCTTATTCAATCGTGATTCCACCACCAAACGTTACAGGTAAACTTCACCTTGGTCACGCTTGGGATACGACTTTGCAAGATATCATCATCCGTCAAAAACGTATGCAAGGTTTTGATACACTTTGGCTTCCAGGGATGGACCACGCTGGGATTGCCACTCAAGCTAAAGTTGAGGAGCGCTTGCGTGGTGAGGGCATCAGCCGCTATGACCTCGGTCGTGAAAAATTCCTCGACAAGGTCTGGGAATGGAAAGACGAGTATGCCACTACCATCAAGGAACAATGGGGCAAGATGGGGCTTTCTGTAGACTACTCTCGCGAGCGTTTCACTCTTGACGAAGGCTTGTCAAAAGCTGTTCGTAAGGTCTTTGTGGACCTTTACAAGAAAGGTTGGATCTACCGTGGTGAGTTTATCATCAACTGGGACCCAGCAGCTCGCACAGCCCTTTCTGATATCGAGGTTATCCATAAGGATGTCGAAGGTGCCTTCTACCACATGAACTACATGCTGGAAGACGGTTCACGCGCCCTTGAAGTTGCCACAACTCGTCCTGAGACTATGTTTGGAGATGTAGCTGTTGCGGTCAATCCAGAAGACCCACGCTACAAGGATTTGATTGGTAAAAATGTCATTCTTCCAATCGCTAATAAACTAATCCCAATCGTTGCAGACGAACATGCCGATCCTGAGTTTGGTACAGGTGTCGTGAAAATCACACCTGCTCACGATCCAAACGACTTCTTGGTTGGTCAACGCCACAACTTGCCACAAGTCAACGTGATGAACGACGACGGAACTATGAATGAGCTTGCCTTCGAATTTGCAGGCATGGACCGTTTTGAAGCTCGTAAGGCAGTCGTTGCTAAGTTGGAAGAAATCGGTGCCCTTGTTAAAATCGAAAAACGTGTCCACAGTGTTGGTCACTCAGAGCGTACTGGTGTTGTGGTTGAACCACGCTTGTCTACTCAGTGGTTCGTCAAGATGGATCAATTGGCCAAAAATGCTATTGCTAACCAAGACACAGAGGACAAGGTCGAATTCTACCCACCTCGTTTCAATGATACCTTCCTTCAATGGATGGAAAATGTCCACGACTGGGTTATCTCTCGTCAGCTCTGGTGGGGTCACCAAATCCCTGCTTGGTACAATGCTGAGGGTGAAATTTACGTCGGTGAAGAAGCTCCAGAAGGTGACGGTTGGACACAAGATGAAGACGTCTTGGATACTTGGTTTAGTTCTGCCCTTTGGCCATTCTCAACAATGGGCTGGCCTGATGTCGACTCAGAAGACTTCAAACGTTATTATCCAACATCAACTTTGGTGACTGGTTATGATATTATTCCGTTCTGGGTATCTCGAATGATTTTCCAAGGTTTGGAATTTACTGGCAAGTCGCCATTCAAAAATGCCTTGATTCATGGTCTCATTCGTGATGAGCAAGGACGCAAGATGTCGAAATCTCTAGGTAACGGGATAGACCCAATGGATGTTATTGATAAGTACGGAACAGATAGCCTTCGTTGGTTCCTTTCAAATGGTTCTGCACCAGGGCAAGACGTCCGCTTCTCTTACGAGAAAATGGATGCTTCATGGAACTTTATTAACAAAATCTGGAACATCTCTCGCTACATCCTCATGAACAATGAAGGCTTGACCCTTGAGCAAGCAACGGCTAATGTGGAAAAAGTTGCTAACAAGGAAGCTGGAAATGTCACAGACCGCTGGATTCTCCACAACCTCAATGAAACCATCGGAAAAGTCACTGAAAACTTTGATAAGTTTGAGTTTGGTGTAGCTGGACACATCCTCTACAACTTCATCTGGGATGAATTTGCGGACTGGTATGTTGAGTTGACTAAGGAAGTCCTTTATAGTGATAATGAAGAAGAGAAAGTCATTACACGTTCTGTTCTCCTTTATACCTTGGACAAGATCCTTCGTCTCCTCCACCCAATCATGCCATTTGTGACAGAGGAAATCTTTGGACAAATCTCAGAAGGCTCTATTGTTACAGCTGCATACCCAACTGTCAACCTAGCCTTTGAAGACCTTGCTGCTCACACTGGCGTGGAAAGCCTCAAAGACTTGATCCGTGCTGTTCGGAATGCGCGTGCGGAAGTAAACGTAGCACCAAGCAAGCCGATTACCATCCTTGTTAAGACAAGCGATAGCGACTTGGAAGCCTTTTTTAACAGCAATGTCAACTACATCAAACGCTTCACAAATCCAGAACACTTGGAAATCGCATCAACCATCCCTGCACCTGAACTCGCTATGTCAAGCGTCATCACAGGAGCAGAAATCTACTTGCCACTCGCAGACCTCCTCAATGTCGAAGAAGAACTCGCTCGTCTCGACAAGGAACTCGCTAAATGGCAAAAAGAACTGGACATGGTCGGCAAGAAGCTCTCTAACGAACGCTTCGTAGCCAATGCCAAACCAGAAGTCGTCCAAAAAGAACGCGACAAACAAGCCGACTACCAAGCGAAATACGACGCGACCGTCGCACGTATTGATGAGATGAAGAAGTTGGTGAAATAAACACAGAAACACGGTGATGAGCCGTGTTTTTTACTTTAATTTGTGATAAAATTGTAATAATAAGTTTTAATAACTGAAAGAGAATTCATGAGATATATAGATTTATTTGCAGGGTCTGGTGGCTTATCCTTAGGGCTTTATAATGCTGGTTTGCATGGAATATTTGCAGTTGAAAAAAATAAAGATGCTTTTAGTACTTTAAAATATAATTTAATTGAAAGAAGAAATCATTTTTCATGGCCGAACTGGCTTGAAATGAAAAATTGGGATATAAACCAACTTCTAGAAATTCATAGTAAGGAACTTGCTACATTAAATGGTTCCGTTGATTTAGTTGTAGGCGGTCCACCATGTCAAGGATTTTCGATGGCAGGGAAGAGAAAAAATGATGATATAAGAAATCAACTAATGCATTCGTATATTGAATTTATAAGATTAGTTAAACCTACTATGTTATTTTTTGAAAATGTTCAAGGATTTACTGTAGAGTTTAAGGATCATAAGGATAAAAAAAAATATTCTGATATTCTTGTCTTAGAGTTACATAAACTAGGATATAACTTAGACTATAAAATTGTTACTATGTCAGAATACGGTGTTCCTCAAAATAGGAAACGGTTCATTCTATTTGCATCAAAAAATGGGGCCTATGAGATATTTTTTGAAGAATTATTTAAAAATAAAGAGTGTTTTCTGAAGGATAGAGGACTAAAAATACCAATTACAATTTCTCAAGCTATTAATGATTTGAAAAAAAGTCATGGAGAAGTTGATAGTAAAGACACTAAGGCATTTAAAAACGGGAAGTATGGTCGAGCAACTTCAGCATATCAAAAATTAATGAGAAATAACATTGAACAAGGTGCTTTCCCTGATAGTCATCGATTCGCGAAACATAAAAGTGAAACAATAGACTTATTTAAACGTTTAATGACTGCTTCCGAAAACAGTATACGAATTACACCATCTATGAATCTGGTTGAAGGTTTAAAGAAGCGTGGAGTAACTCCTTTAAAGAAAAATTCCATTTGTAATACGATTACTTCTATTCCAGATGATTATATACATTATGATGAACCTAGAATAATGACAGTTAGAGAACACGCTAGAATCCAAAGTTTTCCAGATGATTATGAATTCAAAGGACCGTATACTACGGGTGGTGAACGACGAAAAACGGATGTTCCTCGATATACTCAAGTCGCTAACGCAGTACCGCCTTTGTTTGCAGAACAAGTTGGAGAAGTTATTTTGAAAATCTCTGAATAAGGAGTTAAGATGGAAGAAAAATTACACTTTAAAGTCAGTTCGGGTTTAAAGGATATAATTGGCAAAGACCTGATTACAAATGAATTAGTAGCTATCTTCGAGTTAGTAAAAAATGGTTATGATGCTGATGCAACAGAAATAAATCTTATTATAAACAGTTATGAAAATTACATTATCATTCAAGATAACGGTAAGGGAATGAATCGAGATGATATTGAAAATAAATGGCTGTTCGTTGCTCATTCAGAAAAAAAAGATAGTGATAAGGTATATGCTGGCTCCAAAGGAATAGGTCGTTTTTCTTGTGATAGATTGGGGACTAAACTTAAGCTTATTAGTCATAAAGATGATGAAGTTAGTAAATTGGAAATTGACTGGGGTGAATTTGAAAAAGATTCTCTAACAAAATTTGAAGAGTTAGATGTCACATATACTAGCTTAGATGTAATCGAAGATAGTTTTATTCAAAAATCAGGGACTATCTTAACCATCTCCAACTTGAGAGATACTTGGGACTTAAATAGAGTTAATAGGGTTATTGAAGCTCTTCAAAGACTTGTAAATCCATTTGTGGATGATGGTAAAATAAAGATTAATGTTAAGTACATTTCATCCTCCTCAGGAATTGCTGAATTGAATGAATATATTAGTAATCATATTGCTACAGTATTAGATAAAAAAACTATATATATTGAGTGTGATATAAAAGAAAAAGAAATTAGCATTACCTTATTCGATAAGGAAAAGATAATTTACTCTTTAAAAATTGAGAATAATACAATCTTAAAAGATATTTATTTTAAAATATACTATATGGGTTTTGCTGCTAAATATAATTTTACAAAAATAATGAAAATTGAACCGAAAAATTATGGGTCTATTTTCTTGTATAAGAATAATTTTAGGATTTTTCCATATGGAGAAGTTGATTTTGATTCCTTTGGTTTAAATCTACGTAAAACACAAGGTTTTAAACGATATTTAGGACATAGGGAATTGCTAGGCTGGATTAACATAACAGATTCTGAAAATCATTTTAATGAAGTTACATCTCGTGATAGAGGATTTGTTACTAATTCTTATACTATAGAATTTGAAAAAGTATATATGGAACTTGTTCACAGACCATTAGAATCCTATATGCAATTAATAAACTTTGGAAATAGTGATATTGATGAGATTGAAACTGATGATACCGAAGCGATCCAAAAGTTAATTCGAAGATTTAAAAAGTACAAATTTACAGTTGCTCCGACATATTACGACCTCCCTAAAATCGCTCAACCATTAGAGAAAAAATTTGAACTTCTTGATGATGTAAATACAAGCTCATCTGAAAAAAAAGAAATTCAAAAGAGTTTAAAACAGGCTGCTGTTGAGTTGAGAAAAGAGAATAAAGAAGTAAAAAAAGAAAAACATAAAATTGATAAAGAAAATCAAAGATTAAAAAGAGAAATTATTATCAAAGAAGCAATTCTTGAAAAAGATAAACCAGATAGACAAGATCTACTCTTCCATGAATTAAGTAAAGTAGGTGAGGAACTGGATGATTCTATTGAAATTATTATAGAATTAATTGAGCCTCAGGACGAAGTCTTTAAAAAACAAATGCTAAAGCAAATTGCCAGTCTAAGACGTAGTTCTGATAAACTGATCTCTATAAAGACACAAATTTTAAGAATTACAAACCAATCGTTGAGTGATACAATTACTATAGATTTAAAAGAATATCTTAGTAGCTATTTTGATATCGTATCTGAAGAGAGTAATGCTCGAGTTACTTTGAATTTTGATGATTTACCTGTATTTCAAGATGTTAATGTTTATGATCTAGGTGTTCTGTTAGATAATTTGTTATTAAATGCTGCTGAACGACGAAGAGATGTTGAGATAAGTTTATATTTCAGTGAAGATAATAAAGCTTTTCATTTTGTTTCTAATACAGGTCCAATTACAATTAGTCCCGCAGAGAGTATATTCAATTTAGGGGTAACATCAAAGCCTGGTGGAACCGGTATTGGAATGTATCTATGCAAAGAAATTTGTGAGGAATTTGGTTGGTCTATTAATGTATCATCTCAAGGAAACCTTGTGGACTTTAAAATAGAATTTGGAGATGAGAAGTGAGAAAATTAATCAATATTTTATGGCTAGAGGACGCTTTACATTCTGGTTCGCATTCAAAGAGAGTTAAAATTGTTGAAAATCATTTAAGAAAAAAAGGATATGATTCTAATTTTATTTTCAAAGCAACATTTAATGACGCTAAATGCTCTTTGGAAGAAAATGAGCGAATAGACTTTTTTATCTCGGATTTTAATTTAGAACAAGAAAGAACTGGACTTTCTTATTTAGATGAAGTTCGAAAATTAAAAGGTTACAAACAATTTGTAATCCTATACTCTAAAAAGTCAAATAGTTCTTTAAAAGAAGATGTTAGCAGTTATTTTAATTTGCCAACAACTTCAAATTTTGTATTTGCAAACTTTACTTTTTTTTCAGTAGGGAATCGTTTAGTAAAACAAAATTTCGAAGAAGCAATTGACGTTATTCTTAGCAGATGGGATGAGCTTAATGCTCTTAGAGGAGAATATATGTATGAAAATGCAGAATTGGAGTATCTTTTAAGAAAGAAGTGTTCAGATTATCCCGAAGATATACCATATCGAGAACTTGTGAAAAATTATTTTATTAATGAATTGAAATTAAATTATAATTTAAAGAGAAGAGATATCAAAAGTTATAAATATCTTAATAATATTAAAGAAAACTGGTTGATGCTTATTGATCGCCGTAATGCCCTTGCTCATGTAATTGAGGATCATGAGCCTGAGAAAGGATATTTCATTCAGTCTAATAATGAAAATTGTTTGGAAACTTTTACAATTTATGAAAGGAATTTAGATAAAGAAAGATGTGATTTACTTGAAGTAGTCGCAATGATAAAAGAAATATTAGTTTAGAAACCAGCTTACTACACAACAAATCCTCTAAGTTCGAACCGCTCTGATAAGTACAACATTGCAACTTTCTTCTCAGATAATGTGGGAATTGAGTTGGGATTCGAACAGACCAATGAGTTCAGAGTAGTGTATGCCAATGGCTTCGATAAGTTTGCGCGTCAGACTTACTAGCCCATTTATTCAGATATATCTTGATAATCATATTATTCAGTCACTGAAGAAAAACAATTGAAAGGAACTTTCTATGCAACCAACTTACAACATTGACAATCCAAACTTGTCTTATGAAGCTAAACGTGATTTATGGCGAGTAGGTTTTGGGCTGCAGAAAGTTGATAATCTAGTGCCATCAGCTTATATGGAATCTTTGGCTGAGAAACAGGCTCGGGGTGAACTGACTTATGAGCAGGTTTATGAGGATGCAACGGCTTATCACCATACTATTGATGCAAGTACGGAAGAGGCAGACTTGGTTTCTCTACGTATTGTAGAACTATTGTCTCGAAGAGGCTTTAGCTTCAGTCCTGCGACCTTACTTGCTATTCATAAGGAGTTGTTTCAAGATATATTTGAACCCTCGATTCCGGTGGGGCAATTTCGTCAGACTAATATCACAAAGAATGAACCTGTTTTGAATGGTGAAAGTGTTGTATACTCTGATTACTCCATGATTCAAATGACCTTGGATTATGATTTTAATCAGGAAAAACAAGTTGCATATGCGACACTAACTCAGGCGAATATGGTTAAACAAATTCAGAATTTTATTTCAGGAATCTGGCAGATTCATCCATTTCGTGAAGGAAACACTCGGACGGTAACGGTATTTTTGATTCAGTATCTTCGTGAGTTTGGTTTTGATATTGATAATACACCATTTCAGCAACATTCCAAGTATTTTCGTGATGCCTTAGTATTAGATAATGCAAAGATTTTACAGCGACGCCCTGAGTTTTTAACAGTTTTTTTTGAAAATCTCTTGCTCGGTGGTCAAAATGATTTGTCTTCAGAAAAAATGTATCTAGATTTAGACCTCAATTTTTCATAATCCTAATACTGAGTAAACATTGAATTTTAGGCAAAAATGAAGTAAATATTCTCACAAGAAAACGTATATCATCAAAGTTTCGCTTGATAATATGCGTTTTTTTAATTTTATAGACTGTTCGTTTAAGCTCTAATTACCTCGTACCTTCTGGAGCGAGACGGAATATTAGTCACATACGAAATGAGTGCTATTCGGATTTTATTTTCGTGTACAATTTCAGCCATTCTTGTTATAATCAGCCTATAGGAATCAAGGAGGTGATTGTTATGGCTGTTTTTTTGTCTTTGGATGGAATTGTGGTAGAAGTACTTGATGTCTTTTCTTCTTTCGATGGGGATAGTGAGTTTTTCTTGTGTAAACGTCTTAAAGACAAGAGTCAGTTTGTTATGGAACGCTCTCGGTTCGAGGAGATGTTCCAACTTCAAAGTAGTCACTTGACGACGCAAGAAAAATTACAATTGTTTACCTCCGTGTTTGCTGGCCGTTTTGATGTTTATGCTAAGAGTTTTATCAATGATCAAGGGAAAATTCAGTATTTTCCTTCCTATGATTATGGTTGGAAGCAGTTGCCGCCTGAAAAACGGAGTTTCCAGACATTGACGGACTCCGTTTTGAAATCTCATTTTCGTGGGGAGATAGCCATTGGTATCTTTCCTATGCACTTAGATGATAGCTGCTATTTTTTGGTACTGGATTTGGATGAAGGAGATTGGAAAGAAGCCGGTTTAACCATTCGAAGAATAGCCAGGGAACGCCAGATGGAAGCTCATCTAGAGATTTCTCGTTCGGGTCAAGGACTCCATATTTGGTTCTTCTTTGAGGAAGCGATTCCGTGTCGAGAGGCTCGCTTATTTGGAAAGAAACTATTAGAATTGGCTATGCAGGAAAGTATGCAACTGTCCTTTGATTCTTTTGATCGCATGTTTCCGAATCAGGATGTCCTTCCTAAAGGTGGATTTGGTAATTTGATTGCTTTACCTTTTCAAGGAGAAGCTTATCATCAAGGGCGAACGGTCTTTGTGGATGAACATTTTCAACCTTATGAAGACCAATGGAGGTATCTGCAAGAAATTCATAGGATTTCAACTGCTAAAGTGGCATTGTTAATCCAAGAGGAGTTAGGCAAGCAAGAATTGAACAAGGAGTTGCAGATCGTCTTATCCAATATGATCCAACTTGAAAAATCGTCTGTGACACCCAAGACACTGTTTTTCTTGAAAAATATGGCTTCATTTTCTAATCCCGAATTTTATTTAAAGCAGGCTATGCGACAGCCAACCTATCAAATTCCTGAGCGAATGTATTTATTTGGAGAATCCGATCATTATTTATGGCTGCCAAGAGGCTTGCTGTATCCATTGCAAGATAAATTTAAGCAGGTAGCTGTGGAAGATAGGAGAAAGGTACAAAGGTCTATTAGAGTGGAATTTAAGGGAGAACTCACTTTTGAGCAAGAGTTAGCCCTGTCAGATATGACTTCCAAAGAAAATGGTTTACTCCATGCGGAGACCGGTTTTGGAAAGACCGTTTTAGGTGCTGCTCTCATCTCTAAACGTAAGACAAAAACAATTATTCTAGTCCATAATAAGCAACTCTTAGACCAATGGCTGGATCGCTTAAAGTGTTTTTTGACTTTCGAAGAGGAAGAAGCTACCCGTTATACGGCATCAGGTCGTGAAAAGGTAATAGGCTATGTTGGGCAGTACGGTGGGACTAAGAAATGGCTGAGTGAACTGGTTGATGTCGTTATGATCCAATCTCTATTTAAGTTGGAAAATAGCCAAAGTCTTTTGGATGAGTATGAGATGATGATTGTGGATGAGTGTCATCATGTCTCTGCCTTGATGTTTGAAAAAGTTGTTGCTCAGTTTAGAGGGAAGTATCTTTACGGTTTGACGGCTACGCCTGAGCGTAAGAATGGTCATGAGCCTATTGTTTTTCAGAGAATTGGTGAGATACTCCATACTGCTGATAAGAGGGAAACGGATTTTAAACGGCAATTGCAATTAAGATTCACTTCTTTTGGTCATTTGGAGATTGAAAAGACCAAAGCAAGTAATTTTATACAGCTTAGTGATTGGATTGCTACTGACTCAGTGAGGAATCAGATGATTCTCAAGGATATTCTAGCCCAAGTGGTAGAAGGGCGGAATATCTTGGTTTTAGTTAATCGAATTCAACAGATAGATGTCTTTGAAAAATTATTGAAAGAGAAAGAGGTTGATGACTGTTATATTATTAGTGGCAAAACCAAAGTTCGCGAGAGAACAAGTTTACTGGAGACGTTAGAACAGTTAGATAAAGGGTTTGTTTTGTTGTCTACCGGAAAATACATTGGAGAAGGTTTTGACTTGCCTCAGTTGGACACGCTTATCTTGGCAGCACCCTTTTCTTGGAAAAATAATTTGATTCAGTATGCAGGTCGGATTCATAGAAATTACAAAGATAAGTCTTTGGTGCGTATTTTCGATTATGTGGATATTCATGTTCCTTATTTAGAAAAGATGTTTCAGAAACGACAAGTAGCTTATCGAAAGATGGATTATCGTGTCATTGAGGGTGAGGAGAAACAATTCGTTTATGTTGATAGTAGATATGAGAAGGTGTTGAGAGAGGACTTAGCAGGGGAAAGACAGGAGTGTATGCTTATTTTACCTTATGTGAACCAGACAAAACTGATGAATTTTCTAAAAGAATTTAGAATTAGTCAAATTGAGATATGTATACCAGAGACGGTTGCAAATAAAGCATGGCTAGACCAGTTGAAGAGTAAGAAAATTAAAGTATCTTTTACTCAATCAAAAATAGTCACGCCTATTCTTTTGGTAAACAAGACCATTGTTTGGTATGGTGCAATGCCATTATTAGGGAAGATAGATGAAATGACCATATTACGTTTGGAATCAGCTAGTATAGTTTCTGAAATAGTGGCAGGTTTATGATAGAGAAAATTTTTAAAAATTTCTATGTATGATTTTCATTTTGAAAGAACGAGAAGTCTTGACAGGTCAACGTTTAAATGAACTGGAAATCAACGGAATTCGTTTGACCAAGTTTAATAATGGCGAAATCGGGATTGAATTCATCTGGATTGATACCGAAAACCCACCTCACGATGCCATCGGATGGGTAGCAAAGAAATAAAAAGTTCGCTGTCTTTTTATTTTGTGTTTTACAGTTTTTTCTTGACAAGTCTTTCTTTTTTATGGTATTCTTTTATGCAACAAGTGTTGCGCAACGAATGTTGCGTGAAAGGAGTCTTATGCCACCAAAGGTTAAATTTAGTAAAGAGGCTATCATTGGAACAGCTTTACAATTGGTGAGAGAAGAGGGCATGGCTAGTTTGACGGCTCGAGCATTAGCGGAGCAACTGGGAGCCACACCAAGAGTCATTTTTGGGCAATTTGCCAATATGGCCGAGTTACAAGCAGAGGTTATTGGTTCTGCGGAAATGGTAGTGGTGGAGTATATTCGTAAGGCCTTAGAAGATGAGAAGCCTTTTCGATCCGTCGGGGTTGCTTATATCCTTTTCGCCTCAAAAGAACCCCAACTCTTTCAATTGCTTTTCCAAAATCCCAGTAAAGATCCGATTCGTCGCTTTCAAGATTTTCTTCCCATGAAGGATCATAGTTACCAATTGGTTCTGGATTCGATCGTCGCAGACTATCCTTTGACTGTAGAGGAGGCTGGTCGCTTGTACCAGCATCTATTTATCTACTCACACGGGATGGCCTCAATGGTTGCTTCTGGCATTTATCAATTCAGCATGGAAGAAGTGATTGGATTACTGACAGAGGTTTGTCAATCTCTCATCAAAGAAATGGTAGGAAAGAAATGATTCAACTAGAAAATGTGCACAAAAGTTACGGCCAAACCAAGGTTTTAAAAGGGATTGATTTGCAGATTCAAGACCAGGATGATGTGATTATCCTCGGTCCTTCTGGATCAGGCAAGTCAACTCTCTTAAACGTTCTGTCAGGTTTAGAAAAGGTAGACGAGGGACATATACTCATTCAAGGACAGGATTTGGCTCAACTCACAGATACTCAATTGACAGCCTTTAGACGTGAGAAGATTGCCTTTATTTTTCAGCAGTATTATTTATTGCCTAATCTAACAGTCAGACAGAATGTAAAGATGGGGGCAGACCTGGCAAACAATCATGATTTTTTGCAGATTATCGAGGATTTGGGACTTGGCGATAAGCTGGACAAGTATCCGAGTGAATTGTCAGGTGGGGAACAGCAGAGAGTCTCCATTGCTCGGGCCTTGGCCAAAAAGCCAGAGATTCTTTTCTTAGATGAGCCGACGGGAGCCCTGGATGAAGAAACGGGGCGCAAGATTCTCGACTATATCTGGGAGTTAAAGGAACAGCTTGGTTTGACCCTCATCATGGTGACGCATAACCAAAATGTTGCGGATATGGCAAGAACCATCATTCGTGTCAATAGTGGCAAGATTACCGAAGTTGTGACCAATGATCAGCCTCAGACTGCTTATGAGATTGGATGGTAAGCCATGTTTTCAGTAAAAGATATTCGAAAATTAGTTGTCGTCAGTATAATTGGGGCTTGTGCGGTCTTTGTGGCCAATCTCTTCTTGAATTTTTACTTGGACATCGAGCAGTTGGAGATTTCTAAAACTAATCCCATGATTCAGACCTACTATGACGCTCAGGTTTCGCTTTCCTGGATGGTGGCTATGGTCAGTGGAGTCGTCTTGTCCTTGACGTCGGTCCTTCTCATGTGTTTTTATATCAAACAATTTGTCGATGATCACAAGGAACAATTAGGAATTTTAAAGGCTTTGGGCTATAGCAATGGCCAGTTGGCTAAACGATTTTGGGCATTTGGGCTCAGTTTTGGTGTCGGAGCGCTTCTTGGCTATTTCGCTTCTTTTCTTATGATGGGGCATTTTTATGACTTCCGGAATGAAAAGGGGATCCTGCCAGAAATTACCATTCATTTTCATTGGCAGCTCTTGCTTGCTTTTGTGGTCCTTCCAACGGCATTTTTTATGCTTATCGCGGTTGGTTATGCTAGAAGACAACTACAAACGCCGGCTCTTCGCTTATTGAAAAAGTCCCCAACACCAATCAAGGTTAGAAGGAGAAAGAGGGCTCCTAAGAAAGAGAAAGACTTCCTAAAAGAGCTGTCTTCGTCACTAATTTGGGGGAGAAAATCTATCCTATTTTTTGTAGTCTTTGGCTCTATGTGTTTTGCGGCCATGGTTCAATTGTCCTTTGGTCTAAGGGACTACACAGATGACATCATCCAAACCATGATGATCATGATTGGCTTGATCCTTTCTTTCTCTATTCTCTTTTTGTCATTGGGGATTGTCGTCTCAGAAAGTCGCGAAACCCTGGCTCTTATGAAGGCTTTTGGCTATACAGATCGTGAATGCCAAGGTCATATCCTATCTCCCTATCGTTTCTGGGCCTATCTAGGATTTGTTCTTGGGACAGCTTATCAGTACGCTATCATGGAAATCTTGATTGGTGTGATCAAAGATACGGTTCCTGAAAAGATTGAGCATCACTTTGATGGGAATGTTTGCATCTGGACTTTGATCGGTTTTGCTGTGGTTTATGAAAGCCTCTTTTATCTATCCAACAGAAAACTCCAAAAGCAAACCATCAAAGAAGTACTTTTAGCTGAATAAATAGAGAAGGTTGGATTCTCCAGCCTTTTTCTTATGAAACTCATTAACAAGAGAAGGATTTTTCACTATTCTAGGTAAAATGAAATAAAGGAAAGAAAATGAAGTTACTGGCAGGACCTGAAATGATTTTTTACTTGATTTGACGCAACAAATAATCCTTTATCTCTGTAGGAATCCTCTTGCAGTTTGTGGTTGGTATTGGAGTTGCAGCCTTGAGTTATAAATAAATCAATATACCTGTGGTCATGTTACACAGGTCTTTCAATTAGCTGAAATATTTCACCTTTATTTTTTCTTAACCTTTGACTATTCCGCAAAATTATCGTAAAATAAAGAGTAAATGATAAAATGAGGTCAGAGTCTGTTCGCTCTGGCGATAGTAGTATAAATGAGGAGAAACGCTTTGGAATTAGAAGTATTTGCTGGGCAAGAAAAAAGTGAACTATCTATGATTGAGGTAGCGCGTGCTATCTTGGAACTTCGTGGTCGCGACCATGAGATGCATTTTAGCGATCTTGTAAACGAAATTCAAAACTACCTTGGAACATCAAACAGCGATATCCGTGAAGCTTTGCCTTTGTTCTACACAGAGTTGAACTTTGACGGTAGCTTCATCTCACTTGGAGACAACAAATGGGGTCTTCGTTCATGGTATGGTGTAGACGAAATCGACGAAGAAATCATCGCTCTTGAAGAAAATGATGACGATGAAGTAGCACCAAAAGCTAAGAAAAAACGTGTCAATGCCTTCATGGATGGTGATTCAGATGCTATTGACTACAATGCAGATGATCCAGAAGACGAAGATGCATACGAAGCAGATCCAGCTCTTTCATACGATGATGAAAATCCAGATGATGAGAAAAACGAAGTGGAAGCTTATGATGCAGAAATCAACGAAATCGCCCCAGATGACTTGGGTGAAGACGTGGATCTCAACGAAGAAGACGACGAGTTTTCAGACGATGATTCTGAAAACGTCGAGGAATAAAAGTTAGCTATTGACAATTTTCCTATTTTTAGGTATCATATTGTTCGGGCACCTCTTTTAGAGGTCGGGGCTCCCTAGTTCTTAGGGAGCTATTTTTGTTTTTTCAAGAAGTTATCTTCTTGTATTTTGGTTGTGAATCTGGTGCAGTCGTTCCAGATTATTCTTATTAGTAGGGTCTTGTTTTCTATGTCCCCACGTAGTTGACAAGACCTTGAGCATTTTAGAAAGAGGAATCTATGTCTACGAAATATATTTTTGTAACTGGTGGTGTGGTATCGTCTATTGGGAAAGGGATTGTCGCAGCGAGTCTGGGCCGTCTCTTGAAAAATCGTGGTCTCAAAGTAACCATTCAAAAGTTTGACCCTTATATCAATATCGATCCGGGAACTATGAGCCCTTACCAGCACGGGGAAGTTTTTGTGACAGATGACGGAGCTGAGACAGATTTGGACTTGGGTCACTATGAACGTTTCATCGATATCAATCTCAACAAATATTCCAACGTGACAACTGGTAAAATTTACAGTGAAGTTCTTCGTAAAGAACGCCGTGGAGAATACCTTGGGGCAACTGTTCAGGTTATTCCTCATATCACAGATGCTTTGAAAGAAAAAATCAAGCGTGCCGCTTTAACGACTGATTCTGATGTCATTATTACAGAGGTTGGTGGAACTGTTGGAGATATCGAGTCCTTGCCATTCTTAGAGGCCCTTCGTCAGATGAAGGCAGATGTAGGTGCGGACAATGTCATGTACATCCATACAACCCTCCTTCCTTACCTCAAGGCAGCTGGTGAAATGAAAACCAAACCAACTCAACACTCTGTAAAAGAATTGCGTGGATTGGGAATCCAACCAAATATGTTAGTTATTCGTACAGAAGAGCCAGCTGGTCAAGGAATTAAAAACAAACTGGCCCAGTTCTGTGATGTGGCACCAGAAGCCGTTATCGAATCGTTGGATGTTGAGCACCTTTACCAAATTCCATTGAACTTGCAAGCTCAAGGTATGGATCAAATTGTCTGTGACCATTTGAAATTAGACGCACCAGTAGCGGATATGACAGAATGGTCAGCCATGGTGGACAAGGTCATGAACCTTAAGAAACAAGTTAAAATTTCCCTTGTCGGTAAGTATGTGGAGTTGCAAGATGCCTACATTTCTGTGGTCGAAGCCTTGAAACACTCTGGTTATGCCAACGACGCAGAAGTTAAGCTCAATTGGATCAATGCCAATGATGTGACAGCAGATAATGTGGCAGAGCTCTTGTCTGATGCGGACGGAATCATCGTACCAGGTGGTTTTGGCCAACGTGGTACTGAAGGGAAAATCCAAGCCATCCGCTATGCGCGTGAGAATGATGTTCCAATGTTGGGAGTCTGCTTGGGAATGCAGTTGACTTGTATCGAGTTTGCTCGTCACGTTTTAGGACTCGAAGGTGCTAATTCTGCAGAGCTTGCACCAGAAACAAAATACCCTATCATTGATATCATGCGTGATCAGATTGATGTTGAGGATATGGGGGGAACCCTTCGCTTGGGACTTTATCCATCTAAGTTGAAGCGTGGATCTAAGGCAGCGGCTGCTTATCACAATCAAGAAGTGGTGCAACGCCGTCACCGTCACCGCTATGAGTTTAACAATGCCTTCCGTGAGCAATTTGAGGCAGCAGGTTTTGTCTTCTCAGGAGTTTCTCCAGACAATCGTTTGGTCGAAATTGTGGAAATTCCTGAAAATAAATTCTTTGTAGCGTGTCAGTATCACCCTGAACTGTCAAGCCGTCCAAATCGTCCAGAAGAACTCTACACTGCCTTTGTGACTGCAGCAGTTGAGAACAGTAATTAGCAAGACCAAAACCTTTGAGAACAATCTCAGAGGTTTTTTGCTTGCATATTTAGGATATGAGTTGCAAAATAAAAACATAGTGATATAATTAACATAACAACGACTAAGGAGGAACTACAATGAAAAAAATCACATTATTTGGTTTGTCTCTAGCTGGTCTAGCTTTACTGGCTTTTCCTCATTCAGGGCAGGCATTTGAACTTAAAGAAGAATGGGTTGTTAAATGTGGAGTTCAGTATCAAGATGGCAAAATTCTTCGATTTAATAATGGCCATGAAGTAGATATTAAAGTCTTGGATTTGCCAAAAACTGAGAAAATCGAGTGGACGGTTAGTCTCGATGGTCAAGATCAGACAGTCAATTTCCTAGGTCAAGAAAAGGACAAGTCTATGATCGGGGAAGAAGGGCGTTACCTGAATTTCTATGTTCCATATGGCTATAGAGGAGATATCAAGGTCGAGGCTAAGAGCGGAAACGAAGTAAAGACCTGGTCAACGAAAGTTGTGGATGATATTCATAATGATAGTGGAAAGAGAGGCTACTACCATATTAAAGAATCAAATGATCAATACACCTACCTCGATGCTAAATGGGATTATCAAACCAAGACTTACACTGCTACTTTACCAGAGACTGTCAATGGTCAAAAAGTCTTTGCTTGGGCAAATTATGATAATGACGAGTTGAAACTAGAAAAACCAAAAACTATCAGTCATAAATATGATGATGGAGGAGCTTTCAGAGAACTTTATCCGATTGTAAAAGCAGAAAGCTGGCTAAAATCAAACCAAAACTGGTACTATCAAAAACAAGGTCAATTAGTACAGAATGCTTGGGTTAAAGACAAGGGAACTTGGTACTTTATGAATGATAAAGGAGTCATGTTCAATCAAACTTGGCTTTATCAAGGTGGTAACTGGTATGCCTTTAAATCATCAGGAGCTATGATTGCTAGTGATTGGCTTTACGACCAAGGCAAGTGGTACTATTTATCAACTTCAGGAGCCATGAAAGCAAGCGCTTGGGTTTATGATAAGGGAGAATGGTATTATGTAAGTTCTTCTGGTGCCATGCTAGCGAATGATTGGGTCAAAGATAATGGCCAGTGGTATTATCTGGCTTCATCAGGTAAGATGCTTCGTAATACCTACACACCTGATGGTTACTACGTTGGCAACTCAGGTACCTGGCAATAAGAATAATACTCTTCGAAAATCTCTTCAAACCACGTCAGCTTCATCCACAACCTCAAAACGCTGTTTTGAGCTGACTTCGTCAGTTCTATCTACAACCTTAAAGCAGTGCTTTGAGCAACCTGCGGCTAGCTTCCTAGTTTGCTCTTTGATTTTCATTGAGTATAAGAAGTCCTTTTCCTTAAAGGAAGGGGCTTTTTACTTGCGTTTCTGCTGCTTCCTCATTTGTCCTAAAGTCTTTTTTGTGTTAAAATGAATGGTATGAAAGCTAAAAAAATGTTGATGGCAGGCTTGGCTCTGCTAGGTATTGGAAGCCTTGCCCTTGCTACGAAAAAAGTTGCAGATGACCATAAGCTCAGGAAGACTCAGGAAGAGTTAACAGCGATTGTGCGAGACCATTTTTCAGACATGGGGGAAATTGCGACCCTCTATGTTCAAGTCTATGAAAGCAGTCTAGAGAGCTTGGTTGGTGGCGTCATTTTTGAGGATGGCCGTCATTATACCTTTGTCTATGAAAATGAAGATCTAGTCTATGAGGAGGAAGTCTTATGATACAACCAGCAAGTTTAGAAGAATTGGCATCTTTGGTGGAAAAAGAGGGCAAGAAGGTCTTTCTTTTTGTGGCAGACTGGTGTGGCGATTGCCGTTATATCTATCCTGCCTTACCAGAAATTGAGAAAACTAATCCAGAGTTCACCTTTATTCGAGTGGACCGAGACCAGTATATGGATTTGGCCAAACTCTGGGATGTATATGGAATCCCTAGCCTTGTTGTTCTAGAAAAAGACAAGGAAATTGGTCGTTTTGTTAATCGCGACCGTAAAAGTAAGGAGCAAATTAACGATTTTTTAGCAGGACTGAAATAGGAGAAAAGGAAACAATGATTTTTACATATAATAAAGAACATGTCGGTGATGTCCTTATGGTCGTCGTGAAAAACAGCGGAGATGCCAAGTTGGATGTGGAGCGCAAAGGCAAGGTAGCCCGTGTTTTCCTCAAAGATAATGGGGAAACAGTGGCGTGGAATATTTTTGAAGTTTCAAGTTTATTTGAAATTGCAGAGCGCGGTCAAGTGTTTTTGACAGATGAGCAAGTTGCTCGTTTGAACCAAGAATTACAAACGGAAGGTTTTACAGAAGAAATTGTTAATGACAAAGAGCCTAAGTTTGTTGTTGGTGAAATTGTTGAGATGGTAGCTCATCCAGATAGTGACCACCTCAATATCTGCCAAGTTGCAGTCGCAAGTGACAAGACAGTGCAAATCGTTGCAGGGGCTCCCAATGCGCGTGTTGGGTTGAAAACCATTGTAGCTCTTCCTGGAGCAATGATGCCAAAAGGCAATCTTATTTTCCCAGGTGAACTTCGTGGTGAAAAGAGTTTTGGCATGATGTGTAGTCCTCGTGAATTGCATCTGCCAAATGCTCCGCAAAAACGTGGTATTATTGAATTATCAGAAGACCAAGTTGTTGGAACTCCATTTGATCCAGCTAAACACTGGACTGCCTAAGAAGTTGTTAGTATCTGATAGACCAGCTAGAAGGAAATAAGATGGCAAAAAATGTTGTGATTACAGGGGCGACATCAGGAATCGGTGAAGCGATTGCGCGTGCTTATCTGGAGCAGGGTGAGAATGTCGTTCTAACCGGACGACGGACAGACAGGTTAGAAGCCCTTAAGTCGGAGTTTGCAGAAACTTTTCCAAAACAAACCGTCTGGACCTTTCCACTAGATGTGACGAATATGACCATGGTAAAGACTGTCTGCTCTGATATTCTAGAAACGATAGGTCAGATTGATATTCTGGTCAACAATGCCGGACTGGCTCTAGGTTTAGCACCCTATCAGGATTATGAAGAGTTGGATATGCTAACCATGTTGGATACCAATGTCAAAGGTTTGATGGCAGTTACTCGCTCTTTCTTACCAGCAATGGTAAAAGCCAATCAAGGACATATCATCAACATGGGGTCAACCGCAGGAATCTACGCCTATGCAGGTGCCGCTGTTTACTCAGCTACCAAGGCAGCAGTTAAGACCTTTTCAGATGGTCTGCGAATTGATACCATCGCAACGGATATCAAGGTGACAACCATTCAGCCAGGGATTGTCGAAACAGATTTTTCTACGGTACGTTTTCATGGTGATAAAGAGAGAGCTGCGTCCGTTTACCAAGGAATAGAAGCCTTGCAAGCTCAGGATATTGCAGACACAGTAGTCTATGTGACCAGTCAACCTAGTCGTGTGCAGATTACAGATATGACCATCATGGCCAATCAACAGGCAACAGGTTTCATGGTTCATAAAAAGTAAAAAATTTCCTCGAAAAGTTACAAATTTCTGTAACTTTTTTTGATTTCCTACGAATAGATAAGTAGGAGGAAAAAATATGTATAATAAAGTTATCTTAATCGGACGCTTGACGTCTACACCAGAATTGCACAAAACCAACAATGACAAGTCAGTTGCGCGAGCAACTATCGCTGTGAACCGTCGTTACAAAGACCAAAATGGGGAACGTGAAGCTGATTTTGTCAATATGGTCCTTTGGGGCAGGCTAGCAGAAACCTTGGCAAGCTACGCAACTAAAGGTAGCCTCATTTCAGTGGATGGAGAATTACGTACCCGTCGTTTTGAGAAAAATGGTCAGATGAACTACGTGGCCGAAGTCCTCGTGACAGGATTCCAACTCTTGGAAAGTCGTGCTCAACGTGCCATGCGTGAAAATAATGCAGGCCAAGATTTGGCGGATTTGGTTTTGGAAGAGGAAGAATTGCCATTTTAAACATCGAAAAGTCTGAGTTTGTCTCAGGCTTTTTATCTTGAGAAAGTCAGACTTTTTTCTTGACTATTTCTGACCAAGTGATACAATAGAACTATAAATTAGCACTCAGGTATAAAGAGTGCTAATACTATCTATCTCATTATGGAGGAAATCAGATGTTGAAACCATTAGGAGACCGTGTGGTCTTGAAAATCGAAGAAAAAGAACAAACTGTTGGAGGTTTTGTCCTTGCAGGTTCAGCTCAAGAAAAAACAAAAACAGCCCAAGTTGTGGCTACTGGACAAGGTGTTCGTACCTTGAACGGTGACTTGGTAGCTCCAAGTGTTAAAGCTGGAGACCGTGTCTTAGTTGAAGCTCACGCAGGTCTTGATGTCAAAGATGGCGATGAAAAGTATATCATCGTAGGCGAAGCTAACATCTTGGCTATCATTGAAGAATAGAAGGAGAAAGTAAGTATGTCAAAAGAAATTAAATTTTCATCAGATGCCCGTTCAGCTATGGTCCGTGGTGTCGATATCCTTGCAGACACTGTTAAAGTAACCTTGGGACCAAAAGGTCGTAATGTCGTTCTTGAAAAATCATTTGGTTCACCCTTGATCACCAATGACGGTGTAACTATTGCCAAAGAAATCGAATTGGAAGACCATTTTGAAAATATGGGTGCCAAATTGGTATCAGAAGTAGCTTCAAAAACCAATGATATTGCAGGTGATGGGACTACAACTGCAACAGTCTTGACTCAAGCAATCGTCCGTGAAGGCATAAAAAACGTCACAGCAGGTGCAAATCCAATCGGTATTCGTCGTGGGATTGAAACAGCAGTTGCCGCAGCAGTTGAAGCTTTGAAAAACAACGCCATCCCTGTTGCCAATAAAGAAGCCATCGCTCAGGTTGCTGCCGTATCTTCTCGTTCTGAAAAAGTCGGCGAATACATTTCTGAAGCAATGGAAAAAGTTGGTAAAGACGGAGTCATCACCATTGAAGAGTCACGTGGTATGGAAACAGAGCTTGAAGTTGTAGAAGGTATGCAGTTCGACCGTGGTTACCTTTCACAATATATGGTGACAGATAGCGAAAAAATGGTGGCTGACCTTGAAAATCCATACATTTTGATTACAGATAAGAAGATTTCAAATATCCAAGAAATCTTGCCACTGTTGGAAAGCATTCTCCAAAGCAACCGTCCGCTCTTGATTATTGCGGATGATGTGGATGGTGAGGCTCTTCCAACCCTTGTATTGAACAAGATTCGTGGAACCTTCAACGTGGTAGCAGTTAAGGCACCTGGCTTTGGGGACCGTCGCAAAGCCATGCTTGAAGATATCGCCATCTTAACAGGCGGAACAGTTATCACAGAAGATCTTGGTCTTGAGTTGAAAGATGCGACAATTGAAGCTCTTGGTCAAGCAGCGAGAGTAACTGTGGACAAAGATAGCACTGTTATCGTAGAAGGTGCTGGAAATCCTGAAGCGATTTCTCACCGTGTTGCAGTTATCAAGTCTCAAATCGAAACCACAACTTCTGAATTTGACCGTGAAAAATTGCAAGAACGCTTGGCGAAATTGTCAGGTGGTGTAGCAGTCATCAAGGTCGGAGCTGCAACTGAAACTGAGTTGAAAGAAATGAAACTCCGCATTGAAGATGCTCTCAATGCTACTCGTGCAGCCGTGGAAGAAGGAATTGTTGCTGGTGGTGGAACAGCCCTTGTAAATGTTATCCCTGCCGTGGCTGATTTGGAATTGACAGGAGACGAAGCAACGGGCCGCAATATTGTTCTCCGTGCTTTGGAAGAACCTGTTCGTCAGATTGCCCACAATGCAGGATTCGAAGGTTCAATCGTTATCGATCGTTTGAAAAATGCTGAAGTTGGTACAGGTTTCAACGCAGCAACTGGCGAGTGGGTTAATATGATTGATCAAGGTATCATCGACCCAGTTAAAGTGAGCCGTTCAGCCCTTCAAAACGCAGCATCTGTAGCCAGCTTGATTTTGACTACGGAAGCAGTTGTGGCCAATAAACCAGAACCAGTAGCCCCAGCTCCAGCCATGGATCCAAGCATGATGGGCGGCATGATGTAAGCTTTCTATAGAAAACAACTTATAAAAAACACAAAAGGAGGGAATGGCTATTCCTCCTTTTTATGCTATTCACTTTTAAATTGATTTGAGCTCTCCTAACTTATATGATAAAATAAGACTAGAAAAAGGAGAAGAACATGATCGATGTAGAAGAAATTCTGAGCAAGATGAACCCCAATCAGAAGATTAATTATGACCGTGTCATGCAGAAGATGGTACAAGTATGGGAGATAAATGAGCAACGGCCAACCATTCTTATGCATGTTTGCTGCGCCCCTTGCAGTACCTATACCCTAGAATATTTGACTAAGTATGCAGACGTGACCATCTATTTTGCCAATTCTAATATCCATCCCAAGGCAGAATACCATAAGCGTGCCTATGTGACTAAAAAGTTTGTCAGTGATTTCAATGAGCGAACTGGCAATAACGTTCAATACCTAGAAGCTCCTTATGAACCTAACGAATATCGTAAACTGGTTCGAGGTTTGGAAGAAGAGCCTGAAGGTGGCGACCGTTGTAAGGTTTGCTTTGACTACCGCCTGGATAAAACAGCTCAAGTGGCTATGGATTTAGGTTTTGACTACTTCGGTTCAGCCTTGACCATCAGTCCTCATAAGAATTCTCAAACCATTAACAGCATCGGAATCGATGTGCAAAAAATTTATACAACCCATTATCTTCCAAGTGATTTCAAGAAAAATCAAGGCTACAAACGTTCGGTAGAGATGTGTGAAGAGTATGACATCTACCGTCAATGTTATTGTGGATGCGTCTATGCAGCCCAGGCTCAGAATATTGATTTGGTTCAGGTTAAGAAGGACGCCACGGCTTTCTTACTGGATAAGGATGTTGAAAAAGATTATTCCCATATCAAATTCACAGTTACAAAATTAGATATATAAATGAAAACTTGCCTCAAGGTAGGTTTTTTGCTAGTAGAAAAGCGATAGACAGAAATTGTTGGACCAATTTTTGAATTTCTAGTCCAAGGCTTGTAAGTCTTCAACAAGCCTTGGACTCTTAAAAAAATGAAGTTTTGCTCAAAAGAGCTTTTTAAATTAAAACAAGCAATTATCAGTTCAAATCTGTTTCAAAAGAAGAACGGATAAATTAATCGATGCTTTGTTTTTGAGTTAGGAAGTTAAGCATGCCAAACTGAGTCGTAGGAATAAATTTCTTTATAGAAATGTGTTACAACTCTGCTATAACGGAATATTCCTTTTTTGCATTTATACAACTTATTTAACACTATCTTTATTCTTGTGATATAATGTCAAATTATAGAGTGGAGGTCATTTAAAATGATTGATAAAGTAATTGAACAATATAAAAGTCATGATAATCTTGATATTCGAGTAGAATTGCATAAGAAGTATTCAAAAAATAAATTGGGATTTAATAATTGGATATTTTCTAACTACCAAATCACTGATGAAGTAAAGGTTCTAGAATTGGGATGTGGTACAGGAGAACTATGGAAAAGTAATAGTGATTCTATAGATAAAATGAAGCAGTTGATTGTTACAGATTTTTCTAAAGATATGGTAAAATCAACGAAGTCAGTGATTGGAAATAGAGACAATGTCAACTATGAGATAATGGATATTCAAAAGATTTCTTTTGAGAATGAAACTTTTGATATTGTTATTGCTAATATGCTTTTACATCATGTGAATGATATTCCTAAAGCTCTCTCTGAGGTAAATAGGGTCTTAAAAATCGGAGGAATTTTTTACTGTGCTACATTTGGTGAAAATGGAGTTGTAAATTATTTGGCAAGTTTATTTAAAGATGAGGTTAATCAAGATTTAGAAAATAAAACGTTTACTTTACAAAATGGTAAAAGGTACCTGAGTAGGTATTTTAACTCTGTCGATACATTACTCTATGATGATGAGTTACAGGTAACTAGTATAGATGACCTGGTTAAATACATCCAATCGTTTAAAGGAATTTCAGAAATAGGCTCACTAGAAGAGGAAATAATACGTAAAAGATTGGAAAGTGAGTTTAATAATGGTATGTTGATCATTCCTAAAGAATATGGTATGTTTATCGCTCGAAAAGAAAGTTAAGGGAATGAAAGTGTGAAAAATTACGGAGAAGCTTTTCGATATTTTAGAAAATTAAACGGATATTCTTTAGAGTATGCTGCAGCTGATTCTATATCAAAATCCCAACTTTCTAGATTTGAAAGGGGAGAAAATGAAATTTCTCTTTCAACGTTCTTTAAATTATTATCAAATATCAATGTTTCGATAGAGAATTTTTGTAATCACCTAGAACATTATAAAAGAACGGAGCTTGATGATTTTTTGGTTAATTTATCTCCGAATTTTTATAGTTTGAATACTAAAGGATTGGAGGTAATAAAAAATGAGCAACAAAAGCTTTTTGAGAAGAGTGGGGAAAAACTCACAAAATAAATACAATTATGGTTCAGGGATTATTAAATCAGATAGATTGTAATCATGTAGTTAGTAGAGATGATCTAAATTTGGTATATGACTATTTATTCCAGAAGGAACGATGGGAGTCCTATGAGATAACGCTGATTGGTAATTTATATCATCTTTTTGAAATAGATTATATTTACATGGTCGGAAAAGAAATACTAGAGCGTACACATTATTACGAAAAAATCGGCAAGAATAGAAATTTAGTTGTGTCAGCTTGTTTAAATTTTTGGTTCTGTTGCCTTGAAAATTCACATCTAATATATGCAGACTACTTTGAAATGAAATTAAAAAAATTATTAAAAGATGACACAAAAGTTTTTGAAAAATCTACATTCAAATTTGTAGAAGGATATAAAATATATCTGACTGAATCTAAAGAATCTGGAATTAAACAAATGGACAATGTCATAAAATATTTTGAGTTTATTGAATCTAAAAGTATTGCTTTATATTTTCAAAAACGATTAAATGAGTTGGTAGATTAAATAGCATTTTCTCTGTTGAGATATTGTTTTTAAAATATTGTACTAAATGATTGATGCTATGCGGAAATACAATAACTAAATTTTTTGATAGGAAGGAGACCTGTATTTTTTATACTAATCATCTTCTTATTTTTTGTATTAGACGATAGAAGATTGTTGTAAACTTACAAGGAACAAAGATATTAAAAAATATCAGTATGTCTATTTGTTTTATATATTTCGCGAATTCTGCATAAATCTCTTTCTAGTAATGTGTTGTAACTCTGCTATAATGGATTTATTCCTTTTTGTGTTTACACAATTTATTTTACACTACCAAAAAAACAAGGTCAGGATTTTGTTCCTGACCTTTGACAACTTTACCGATTCTTTAGTTCTACATAGCGCTTGTACCAAATGTTTACATAGGCTTCTGAGAAAGGACCACGTCCATTGTTAATCCAATCAACAAGAATTTTGACATGTTCTTTTAAAATATAGTCCAAGTCATCAGAATAATTCATTTTGCGTTTGTGACGCTCATACTCCTCAACGTCCAAGAGACGTTTTTCCCCATCTGTAAAAATTTTAACATCCAAATCGTAATCAATATACTTCAGTGCTTCTTCATCCAGATAGTAGGGGCTAGCCATATTGCAATAGTAGGAAATTCCATTATCACGAATCATGGCAATGATATTAAACCAATATTTCTTGTGAAAGTAAACAATAGCCGGTTCTCGAGTGACCCAACGACGACCATCACTTTCGGTAACCAGTGTATGATCGTTGACACCAATAATGGCGTTTTCTGTTGTTTTTAGTACCATGGTGTCCCGCCAAGTTCGGTGGAGACTCCCATCATGCTTATAACTTTGAATTGTAATAAAGTCGCCTTCTTTTGGAAGCTTCATAACTAACCAACTTTCTACAATTTATAAGTTTATCGTTTACTATTGTATCATAAAATTGCCTAAAATCTGTGAATTTTACATGAAAATATTAAAGATATTCTCTGAGAGCGCTTGCTATATCCGAAAAATCGTAGCCTTTTCGAGCTAAAACTTGAGTTAAACGCTGTTTAAGTTCGTATCCTTCATATTTTCGGACATACTTAGCATATTGCTTATCAAGCTCCTTGAAGATGAGTTCCTGAGTCGTTTCTTGGTCAACTTGACTATCCAAGTCATCAAAGGCACTTTTAGCATCAGAATAGGAAAAACCCTTGTTGGTCAGATTTTGTATAATCTTATCCTGCAAAGCACGAGCAGGAAGCTTTCCAGAGTATTTTTTAAGCAGTTTCTCTGCAACACGTTGAGCAACTTCCGAAAAATCAAAATCATTCAAGATATCTTCTATAGTAAATTTTGAAATTCCTTTTTGTACTAATTTCTGAGTCAGTACATAAGGCCCCTTATCTCCTGAAAGTTGATTGGTATTGATGATAGCATAAGTGTACTGGCTATCATTAATCCACTTATCCTCTTTAAGATTATCAATGACTTGAGAAACTATGTTTTCATCAATATCGTATTTTTTCAGATATTCTCTGACTTCTTTTTCAGTGCGCGCTTTAAAGGATAGGTGGTAGAGAGCTAGATTCTTACCGTAAGAAAATTGGGCAAAGTCCTGAATCTCTTTCAATTCTTCTTCGCTTATCACCTTATCTCTTGATAACATAAAACGAACAATAGTATCTTCAGTAATGTAGCATTTGTCGCCATTATCAAACTCCATCAGATAGAGTCTTTTTTTCTTTTCAAGTTTTGTGATTTTCATAGTTCTATTATAACTCAAAATGTGATAAGATAGGGGTATGAATCTGAAAGTGAAACAAAAAATACCATTAAAAATCAAGCGCATGGGAATTAATGGTGAGGGAATCGGCTTTTATCAAAAAACATTAGTCTTTGTGCCTGGTGCTCTCAAAGGAGAAGATATCTATTGTCAGATTACTTCTATTAAACGTAACTTTGTTGAAGCAAAATTACTAAAGGTTAATAAGAAGTCTAAATTCCGTGTTGTGCCAGCATGTACTATTTACAATGAGTGCGGAGGCTGCCAAATCATGCACCTGCATTATGATAAGCAGCTAGAGTTCAAGACGGACTTACTTCATCAAGCACTGAAAAAATTTGCCCCTGCAGGATATGAAAATTATGAAATCCGCCCGACTATTGGTATGCAGGAACCAAAGTACTACCGTGCTAAGTTACAATTTCAGACTCGAAAATTTAAGAATCAGGTCAAGGCAGGTCTGTATGCACAAAACTCTCATTATTTGGTGGAGTTGAAAGACTGCCTAGTACAAGATAAGGAAACCCAAGTGATTGCTAATCGCCTAGCAGAATTGCTTACTTATCACCAGATTCCAATCACCGATGAGAGAAAAGTTCTAGGTGTTAGAACTATAATGGTCCGACGAGCAAGAAAGACTGGACAGGTTCAGATTATTATTGTTACAAACCGCCAGCTTAATTTAAACCTGCTGGTAAAAGATTTAATTAAAGATTTTTCAGAGGTTGTGACAGTAGCTGTTAATACAAATACAGCTAAAACTAGTGAGATTTATGGTGAAAAGACAGAGATTATCTGGGGACAAGAGAGTATTCAAGAAGGTGTTCTTGATTATGAATTTTCACTATCTCCTCGAGCATTCTATCAACTAAATCCTGAACAAACAGAAGTCCTCTATAGCGAGGCGGTAAAAGCGCTGGATGTTGATAAAGAAGACCATTTGATTGACGCTTATTGTGGAGTTGGAACGATTGGATTTGCCTTCGCAAAGAAAATTAAAACACTCAGAGGTATGGATATTATTCCAGAAGCCATTGAAGATGCTAAGCGAAATGCTAAAAGAATGGGATTTGACAACACACATTACGAAGCAGGAACAGCGGAAGAGATTATTCCTCGCTGGTATAAGGAAGGCTACCGAGCAGATGCTCTGATCGTAGATCCACCACGTACAGGTCTGGATGACAAGTTATTAGATACAATTCTTAACTATGTACCAGAAAAAATGGTTTATATTTCTTGCAATGTTTCGACCTTGGCTCGTGATTTGGTACGCTTAGTAGAAGTCTATGACCTCCATTATATCCAGTCGGTCGATATGTTCCCACACACTGCTCGAACGGAAGCAGTTGTGAAATTAATTAAAAAAGTTTAAAAAAAGTAGTTGACAAAGTTTGAAAAGCCTGTATAATAGTAAGAGTTGAAAATAACAGCTCTGGTCCGTTGGTCAAGGGGTTAAGACACCGCCTTTTCACGGCGGTAACACGGGTTCGAAT